>NZ_JBHWLY010000045.1:0-47724 GCF_042730435.1 Nocardioides sp. NPDC059952
CCCGTGTGTGTGGGTTTCTAACACCCGCCCCGCTTGTACTCGTTTTTGGTCCCGCCCCCCCCGACTCGGCGTCATTTGCGTTTGCGGAAGATGAAGTACGCAGCGACGGCAAGCGCCACGAGCGCGGCCGGTCCCAGCGAACCGCCGGCGTCCGGGTCGCCGTCCTTGTTCTCGGCTTCGTCGTTACTCGCCGGATCGGCTTGGTCGGCCGTGTTCGGGTCAGCCGTCGGGGACGGCTCGTCGCCGAGCACCTCGCTCACCAGCTCGGGGTCGACCCGGATCACCTCGGCGCGGATGCCCTCGCTGGTCACGACCACCTCGCCCTTCGAGGTGACGCCGATGGCCTCGCCCTGCTCCTGGTCGGGGGTCCGGAACGAGCCCACCCGGTCCATCGAGGGCCAGTCGTAGATCGTGGCGGAGTAGTAACCGCGTACGACCAGGTGCTTGCCGTCGGGGAAGAAGGCGCCGTCGGTGGCCATCGGGATGACCGGGGCGACCTCCTTCAACCGGTTGGGCGCGTCGGGGTCGAGGCGCTTCGGCACGGCGTAGAGCCGCCCGCCTCCCCAGTCCTTCGTGGCGACGAACACGCGGCCGTCGGGGTGAGCCAGCAGGGACTCGGCGTTGTGCGGCCCGTCGGGATAGACGAGCTCGTAGACGGTCGGCGAGACCGTGCGCTCGCCCCGCCCGACACGCACCTTCGCGATCCTGATCGAGTCCCAGACGCTGTTGTTGTCACCGATGTCGCCGACCCAGACGTGGTTGCCGCCTGCGGGCGCGAGGCCTTCGACGTCGACCGGGTCAGCAGCCCAGTGAGTCACGCCGACCGTGTCACCTCGCGAGTCGACGGTGAAGACGCGTCCGCTGTCCCCGGAGTCATTCGTGGTGGCGTACAGACCTTTGCCGAGCGGCGTCAGCGCGCTGGCCTCGCTGATCGTCGGATCGGTGAACGCGAAGAGCACCTCGTCACCGGCCGCGCTCGCAGGCACGGACGTGAGCAGCACCAGTCCGAGCGCGCCCGCGGCGGCGACGACCGCTTTCATCGCCCGGAGAGCAGCTCGCCGAGCTTCGGACGTACGTTCCACTCGGCCACCAGCTCGTCGTACTCCTTCTTCACCGAGCCGCCCTTGACCGGCGAGCCGGTGCGGATCGCGCGGAGCATGGTGTTGCGCGGGGTGTGCTGGCTCTCCACGAACTGCACCACCTCGACGCGATAGCCCGCAAGACGCAGCAGCGACGCGCGCAGCGCGTCGGTCAACGTGTCGGCGAAGCGCTCACGGAGGATGCCGTGGCGGGTGAGCATGGAGTAGGGCGCCGGCGTCGGGGCCTTGCGGAGCTGGGCGGCGATGTCGTGGTGGCAGCATGGCGCGGCCAGCACCAGCGGGGCCTCCCACTCGATCGCGCGGGCGAGGGCGTCGTCGGTGGCGGTGTCGCAGGCGTGCAGAGCAAGCACCACGTCGGGCTTCTCGTCGAGCTGAACCCCGTCGATCGTCCCGGCCACGAACTCGGCCTTCACGCCGAGCTCGGCCGCGATCTTCGAGTTGTGCTCCCGCGACTGCTCCTTGACGTCGACACCGGTGACGACGACGGACAGCTCGCGGACCTCGGTGAGGTAGCGCTGGGCGGCGAAGGTCAGGTAGCCGTTGCCGGCACCCAGGTCGATGATGCGCAGTGGATCCTCGGCAGTCGGCTGTCGGACCTTGCCGGACTTCATCGCGTCGGTCAGGGCGGCGTCCAGCTGGCGCAGGAACTCCTCGACCTGGCGGTACTTCGCCTGGCGCGACGGCTTGAGCTTCCCGTCCTTGTCCGAGAGCCCGAGCACCCGAAAGACCGGGTCGGACTCCGGCAGCAGCCGCTCTTTTGCCTGGTCATGGCCTCGTTCGACCTCGACCGGCGCGGTCAGCTCCGTGGTCGAGACCAGCGCCGTCGTCGGCGACTTCGCCTGGATCTGGGTCTGCTCGGTCGCCGTCGTCACGATCCAGTTGGCGAACGGTTCATCGAGGAGATCGTCCAGTGCCGAACTATCTCCGACGGGATGATTCGCGGTGAACGCCTGGGTCGCGTCGTACGTCGTGATCTGCAGGTGTCGACCGGCCTTCAGGTCGACGTAGCGGATCTCGGCGCGACGCCACTTCGGCGTGCTGCCACGCTGCTTGCCCGACGCGACGGCCTTGACCAGCCGTTCGGGATCCAGGATCACCGATCGCATCCGGTTCAGCGCCCGCAGCAGCGGCTCGGACTCTCTGCTCAACTCAGCACCCCGGCAATGACGACCACCAGCAGAAGGGCGACCAGCGCGCCGGGAATGATCATTCGGCGGTAACGCGGGTTCACCGCTTCAGTCTAGGCGCGGGCCGGGCACCAACACCCATCCACGGTGTACGCCGGGGTGCCGTCACGCATGTAACACGTCGTTCGTAGGACTATCAGGTCGTTCCAATAGGGCGAGTAGTCCTACGAACAGCGTGTTACACAGAGCCTGCCGGCCCCGTCGCCGACTCAGACGCGCGAGGCGAAGAGCTCGGCGAGGTGCATGGTGGGCACCGAGGCGAGGTCGTCGAGCTGGACGCGACACGACATCCCGTCAGCCAGGACGACGGCGTCGGGGTGGGACCGGACGGCCGGGAGCAGGTGGGTCTCGGCCACCGCGACCGACACCTCGTAGTGCCCCTCCTCGACCCCGAAGTTGCCGGCGAGGCCGCAGCATCCGGAGACCCGGGTGACGTTCGCCCCAGCCTTCACGAGCAGCGCCTCGTCGGCCGCCCAGCCGAGGACGGCGTGCTGGTGGCAGTGCGGCTGCGCGACGACCTCGACGCCGGTCAGGTCGGGCAGGGTCACCCGCCCCTCGGCCACCAGACGGGTCACCAGTTCGGCGAACGTCAGCATCCCGTCACGCACGACCTCGGCCTCGGGCAGCGCGGAGAGCTCCACCGAATCCGACCGCAGCGTCGCGGTGCACGACGGCTCCAGGCCGACGACGGGGACGCCGGAGGCGACATAGGGCGCCAGCGTACGCACCGTCTTCTCCATGATCGCGCGCGCATCGTCGAGCTGGCCGGTGGTGATCCAGGTGAGCCCGCAGCAGGCCTTCTCGCCGATCACGCGAACGGTCAGGCCCTGCGACTCGAGCCAGGCGATCGCGCCATGACCGGACTGGGCGAAGAAGTGGTCGGTGAAGGAGTCGGCCCAGATCCACACGTCCGGGCTCTCGGGAAGCTTCGCGGTCGGCGCCGACCGCTTCAGCGTCTTCGGCGCGAACGCGGGGATCGAGCGCCGCTGGTCGATGCCGGCGGTCTTCTTGGCGATCTTGGCGAGCGGCGAGATCTTCAACGACGCGTTGGCCATCTGGGTGAACGGCGCCGCGAGCCGTGCCCACTTCGGCAGCTGCCCGAGAAGAGCGTGCGAGCGCGGCCGCCGCTCCCCGAGGACGTCGTGCTTCTGGTAGAGCGCCTCGGACTTGTACGTCGCCATGTCGATGCCCGTTGGGCAGTCGGACGCACACCCCTTGCAGGCCAGGCACAGGTCGAGCGCGTCGCCCACCGCGGGGTCGCCGAGCCCACCGACGAGCGACCCGTCGAGCGCCTCCTGCAGCACCCGCGCGCGTCCACGGGTCGAGTCCTTCTCCTCGCGGGTGGCGAGGTACGAGGGGCACATCACTCCGGCGGTCTTCGGGGCGACGCACTTGCCGACGCCGGTGCAGCGGTGCACGGCGGCACCCAGGTCACCATGATCGTGAACGAGCCGCAGGCCGGTCCGGGGAAGGGCACGGGGCCGCACCGGACGCAGGTCGTCGGTGATCGAGGCGGGCCGCACGATGTTGCCCGGGTTGAGCAGCTCCGAGGGGTCACAGATGCCCTTGACCTGCTCGAAGAGCTGGATGGAGGTGGCGTCGTACATGAGAGGCAGCAGCTCCGAGCGCACCCGCCCATCACCGTGCTCGCCCGACAGCGAGCCGCCATAGGTGACCAGCTGCGTGGCGCACGCGGTCATGAACTCCCGGAACACCTGCGCCGACTCCGGCGAGTCCGGGGCGAAGGGGAAGTCGATGCGGCAGTGGATGCAGCCGTCGCCGAAGTGACCGTAGGGATAGCCGTGCAGCCCGAAGTCCGAAAGGATCCCCTCGAAGTCCCGCAGCCAGGCACCGAGGTGCTCCGGCGGGACCGCGGCATCCTCCCAACCGGAGTGGGCCGGCGTAGGCAGCGAGACCCCGGCGAGACCCGCACCGTCCTCGCGGATCCGCCACAACGCAGCCGCCTCGGCCGGGTCCGACACCAGCCGAGACTCGAGCGCACCCGACTCCGCAGCAAGACGTTGCACCAGGTCAGGAGCATCCTGACCGGCGACCTCGACCATCAGCCAGCCGGCGCCCTTGGGGAGATCCGGCACCGGGCGGCCCTTGGCACGCACCAGGTCGGCGATCCGGGCATCCATCCCCTCGCACGCGATCAGCCGCCCCGGCGCCACCGCCAACAACGAAGGCACCGCGTCGGCCGCCTCCGCCATCGTCGGGTAACCGAGCACCAGCAGCAGCCGCCCGGGCGAGTCCTCGACGAGCCGCACGGTCGTCTCCAGGACGGTCGCCAGGGTGCCCTCGGTGCCGGCCAGGAACCGGTCGACCCGACCGCCCTTCTCGGGCAGCAGGTGCTCGAGCGAGTAGCCCGAGACCTGGCGGCCGAAGCGGCCGAACTCGGTGCGTACGTGCGCCAGGTGAGAACCCACGAGCGCCTGGAGCCGCTCCGCGGTCTCTCCCGAGGAGACTCCGTCCGCGTAGGCCGCCTGCTCGCCGTTGCCGAAGAGCACGGTCAGCGCCTCGATGTTGTCGACCGTGCGGCCGTAGCCCAGCGCACGGTTGCCGCAGGCGTTGTTGCCGATCATCCCGCCGATGGTGCAGCGGGTGTGCGTGGACGGGTCCGGGCCGAACCGCAGCCCGTGCGGGGCAGCCGCCCGCTGCAGGTCGGCGTGCACGACGCCCGGGTCGATCCGCGCGGTCCGCGCCTCGGGGTCGATCTCGTAGATGGTCCGCAGGTCCCGGGTGTCCACGACGATCCCGGACCCGACGGCGTTGCCGGCGATCGAGGTGCCCGCACCTCGCATCGTCACCGGCACCCCGGTCGCACGGGACACCGCGTGCACGGCGAGCAGCTCGTCGCGGGACTGCGGCCGTACGACGACGGAGGGCACGACCCGGTAGAGGCTCGCGTCGCTGGAGTAGAGCGCCCGGGCCAGCGGCGAGTCGTCGACCCGGCTGATCCCCTGGTTGCGCAGCTCATTCGCCAGATCCGAGGCAGTCGCATTCACTCGCTCATTGTCACAGACCGCCAGGTCACCACCGGCCAGCGCCCATCGCCGGCGACCACAACCCGAACCCGTCTCACTACCCGATATTGGACTCTCATATAATGGGACGGCCCGCGAGAGCGCGGGCACTTCCAGACCTCGGAGAGAGACCATGTCCGCCACCCCCGCACCGGCCAACCCGCGCTCCCGCGTGCTCGTCGCCAGTCTCATCGGGACGACGATCGAGTTCTACGACTTCTACGCGTACGCGACCGCAGCCGTCCTCGTCTTCCCCGCCCTCTTCTTCCCGGCCGGCGACCCGACCACCGCGCTCCTGGCGAGCTTCGCCGTCTTCGGCGCGGCGATGGTCGCCCGCCCGATCGGCGCGATCTTCTTCGGTCATCTCGGCGACCGCCTCGGCCGCAAGACGACGCTGGTGATCTCGCTGCTCACCATGGGCATCGCGACCTTCCTGATCGGTGCGCTCCCGACGTACGAGACCGTCGGCTGGGTCGCCACCGCGCTGCTCGTGCTGATGCGCCTGGCCCAGGGCTTCGCGCTCGGCGGCGAGTGGAGCGGTGCCGCCCTGGTCGCCACCGAGAACGCTCCCGAGGGCAAGCGCGCGATCTACGGTACGTTCCCGCAGCTCGGCGCGCCGCTGGGCTTCATCCTCTCCAACGGCCTGTTCCTGGCGATCGCCGCGCTGCTCTCCGCCGGGGGTGCCGACCCGACCAAGCCGTCGGACGCCTTCCTGGCCTGGGGCTGGCGAGTGCCGTTCCTCTTCTCGGCGGTCATGGTCATCGTCGGCCTGTGGGTCCGGCTGCGTCTGGTCGAGAGCGACGTGTTCACCAAGAGCCAGGATGCCGGCCTGGTCCGCAAGGTCCCGCTGGCCTCGGTCGTGCGCAACCAGGGCAAGCAGCTGGTCCTCGGCACCTTCTTCATGCTGGCGACGTACGTCCTCTTCTACCTGATGACCGCGTTCTCGCTGTCGTTCGGCACCGCCGCCACGGACCTCCCGGTGCCCGGCCTCGGCTACGGCTACACGTCCTTCGTGCTGATGCTGATCTTCGGCGTGATCTTCTTCGGCATCTTCACCATGGTCTCCGGGCCGCTGGCCGAGCGCTTCGGCCGCCGCCGGCTGCTGATCGCGGTCACCCTCGGGATCATCGTCTTCGGCCTGGCCTGGGTGCCGCTGGTCAACGCCGGCACCGTCGGCGTGATCCTCTGGCTGGTCCTCGGCTTCTCCCTGATGGGCCTCACCTTCGGCCCGATGGGCGCGCTGCTGCCGGAGCTGTTCCCGACCAGCGTGCGCTACACCGGCTCCGGCATCTCCTACAACGTCGCCTCGATCCTCGGCGCCGCGGTGGCGCCGTTCATCGCGGTCGCGCTGTGGAAGCAGGCCGACGGCTCGCCCGTCCTGGTCGGCGTCTACCTCTCCGTGATGGCAGTGATCACCCTGATCTCGCTGCTGATCGGCAAGGAGACCAAGGACGTGGCGCTCGAGGAGACCCCGGAGAAGGCCACTGTCTGAGGGACTAGCGTGGCGGGGTGACCGTCAGGATCCTCTCCGCCACAGACATACGCAGCATCTTCAGGCCCCGCCTCGCGCTGGAGTCCCAGCGCGAGGCATTCACCCGACTCGGAGCCGGGGAGGCCGTCCAGCCTCCCCGGCTGCTCGTCCCGGGGCCGGACTCGTCGGTCTCCTTCTGCTACTCCTCGCGGATCGCCCCCGACGCCCCCGCGGTGAGCAAGTTCGGCAGCGTCAACCCGGTCAACGCCACCCGTGGCCTGGGTGCCGTCCACTCGGTCATCACGGTCCTCGACGCCGAGACCGGCGCACCGCGCGCGATCATCAACGGCGACAGCGTCACCGAGCTGCGCACCTCGGCCGCGACCACCCTCGCCATGGAGCAGGTCGCGCCGTCCGCCGTGAACGTGCTCGTCGTCGGCACCGGCGCCCAGGCCCGCGCCCACCTCGCAGCCTTCGCGGTGACCCACCCCTCCGCCGACCTACAGGTCTTCGGCCGGAACCCGGCCGCCGCCGCCGAGATCGCCGCCGAGCGCGGTGCCACGGCGACGTCAGACCTGGAACAGGCCGTACGCAGCGCCGACATCGTCGTCCTCTGCACCTCGTCCCTCACCCCGGTGATCGAGGACACCTGGGTCACCGACGGCACCACCGTGGCCAGCGTCGGCTCCTTCGCCCCCGACCGTGTCGAGCTGCCGCCGTCCCTGCTGGCCCGCTCCAAGGCGGTCGTCGACTACCGCCCTTCCGCGCTGACTGACTCCGGCCCCGTCGTCGAGGCCATCGCCTCCGGTTCGGTCGACCCGGACCAGATCCTCGACCTCGGCTCGCTCCTGACCGGCACAGCCACTCTCGATCGCGGCGAGACGGACGTCATCACCTACCTCTCCGTGGGCGTCGGCGTCCAGGACGCCGCCGCAGCGGCAGTGATCCTGGCCGCCGCCGAGGAGCGCGACGCCGGCACCCGAGCGGACCTGGGCTAGGAACCCGCCAGACCCACGCCGAGTCGGCTCATCCTGACCCGCCCATACGCCGAGTCGGCTCGTTAGAACGAGCCGACTCGGCGATCTTCAGGCAGTCTTCTTCTCGGCGTCGAGGGCCGCGGTGACGACGTCGAGGAGCGGGAGGCTCACCAGCTCGTCACGGGTCACCCAACGTACGTCGTCGGTGGTGCCGTTCTGCTCGACCACCGTGGGGCTCGCACCGTCGGCGACCGTCGCGGCGAAGATCAGGTGGACGCCGTGGAACTCCTCGTGACGACCGCTGGGGGCCGTGCCGGTGATGTTCACGTCGTGCACATCGAGCACTGCGCCGACCTCGCAGCTGAGGCCGCACTCCTCGACCACCTCGCGCTTCAGCGCCTCGCGCGGCTGCTCGCCGAAGTCGACGCCGCCACCGGGCAGCGTCCAGGTGCCCGAGTGATAGCCGAGCGGCGAGATCCTGGTGAGCAGGATCGCGTCGTCGGAGGGGCGGGTGATGAAGGCGTACGCGGCGAGCCGCTGCATCCGCGTCGGCTTGTGCACGTCGAGAGCATCGGTGACCAGCGGGGACGTCGGGATCTCGCCACTCGTCACGGCCGCCAGCGGCAGCCAGGCCGCCTCCGCGGTGGACCCGTCGACCTCCATCGTCTGCGGTTCGGGAGCGTCGTGGGGCACCCAGCCGTCATAGACGATCCGGATCGCGTGGGAGTTGACCCGTCGACCCAGCCGCCAGGCCTTGGCCTGGTGGACGGAGTAGACCCGTGCCTCGATACCGACCTCGACCGGCACCCCGGCCTCTTCGTAGACCTCGCGCACGACCGCGTCGCGGGGGTCCTCGCCGTGGTCGATGCCACCGCCGGGCAGCGTCCACCGCTCCTCCGGCGTGACCTTCTCCGAGAGCCGACTGAGCAGGATCTCCGGCTCGGCGGCCGCACCGGCCCGGATGATGACGGCGTACGCCCCCACCCGCTGCACCTTCGGAAGCTTGCGTCGCCGCCCACCGCGGCCCCGATTCCGCGTCGCCATCAGCTGAACGGGGGTCGGGAGTCGAGAGCCAACGAGCGGCGACCGGCCCAGCGCCACACCTTGGCGGCCCGGTCACGGTCCTCGTCGGTGACCAGGTTGCCCATCCACCGCAGGGCCAGCGTCATCAACCAGTCGGAGCGCATTCCCGCAGGTCCGAGGGTGGATACCAGACGGGGACGGGTCGCGATGCCGGCCAGACGGCGGGCGATGGAGAAGGCCTCGCCGTAGTGCTCGCGCAGGGTCGCCGGCCAGGCGGTGGCCAGGTCCTCCCCCGCGATCAGCGCGTCGGCGACCATCCGCCCGGTCTCCAGGCCGTAGTCGATCCCCTCGCCGTTGAGCGGGTTCACGCACCCGGCGGCGTCGCCGATCAGGGCCCAGTTGGCGCCGGCGACACCAGAGACCGCACCGCCCATCGGGAGCAGCGCGGACTTCTCCGCCCGCAGCTCACCCGTGAGCCCGAACTCCTCGCGACACTGCTCGGTGTAGTGCCTCATCAGCGGTTTGATCGCGACGTCCGCAGGTCGCTTGGAGGTGGCCAGCGCACCGGCGCCGATGTTCACCTCGCCGGATCCGAGCGGGAAGATCCAGCCGTAGCCGGGCAGCGCCTCACCGGACTCGTCGCGCAGCTCGAGGTGCGAGGAGATCCACTCGTCGTCGGCCTGGTCGGAGGCGATGTAGGCCCGTCCGGCGACGCCGTAGACGGTGTCGCGGTGCCACTCCCGGCCGAGGACCTTGCCCAGCGGCGAGCGCACCCCGTCGGCCACCACGACCGACCGGCAGGCAACCTCACGGCCGCCCTCGAAGACGACCGCGGCGATCCGCTCTCCGTCCCACCGAACGTCGACCGCGCGCACGCCGTCGACAGCGGTCGCGCCGGACTTGATCGCCACCGTGCGCAGGTGGTCGTCGAGCTCGGTGCGCGGCACCGCGGAGCCCCAGGACGGCAGCGTTCCACCGGGCCAGGGCAGGTGCAGCGTCTGCGCGAAGCCGTGCGCCCGCAGGCCCTTCGAGACCGGGTGCGCACGCAGCCAGTCCTCCAGCCCGAGCCGGACCAGCTCGTGGGTCGCGCGCGGGGTCAGCCCGTCACCGCAGGTCTTGTCACGCGGGAAGACGGCCGCGTCCGTCAGCAGGACATCGACCCCGGCGCGCGCCAGCCAGGCCGCCGCGGCAGAGCCCGCTGGGCCGGCCCCGACGACGAGCACGTCAGCTGACTGCGGAAGGGACGAGGTCATGCGCATATCTTCCCAGAACCGGCCAACGGCCCGCGAAAGAACCCTCACCTCTGACCGAAGCGGGCCTCTGCTAACTTATTGCAAGTTCTTCGCATTAGTCCCGAAGCAGTCTCGGAAGGCCCCCACGTGCACGACCCCCTCGGCGTACGTCGCCGCCGTCGGCGCGCCGTCGCCTGGCTCCTGGGCCTCCTCGCCGCCACCGTGGTGACGGTCGTGGTCGCGGTCGGCCTGGGCGCTGCGTACGTCACTCCAGGGACCGTCGCGCAGATCCTCGGCCACCACCTCCTCGGCCTGCCCGAGGCCGGCTGGAAGGCCACCGAGGAGGCGATCGTGTGGAAGGTACGCCTCCCCCGCGTGCTCCTCGGCGCCCTGGTCGGAGCGGGCCTGGCCGTCACCGGCATGGCGCTGCAGGCCATGGTCCGCAACATGCTCGCCGATCCCTACCTGCTCGGGATCAACTCCGGCGCCTCCAGCGGCGCGGCCGCGGCGATCCTGTTCGGCGCGGGCACGGGCCTGGGGGCGTACGCCCTGCCCGGCTCCGCCTTCCTCGGCGCCCTCGCGGCGTCGTTCCTGGTGTTCGCGCTCGCCCGCAGCGGCGGCCGGGTCACCTCGCTGCGACTGCTGCTCTCCGGCGTCGCGGTCGGCTACCTGCTCTACGGCCTGACCAGCTTCCTGATCTTCGCCTCGGGCTCTGCCGAGGGTGCGCGGTCGGTGATGTTCTGGCTGCTCGGCTCCCTCGGCCTGGCCCAGTGGGACGGCCTGCTCGCCGTCGTGGCCGTCGCCGTGCTCGCCACCATCACCCTGCTGACCCTGTCCGGTCGCGGTCTCGACGCGCTCGCGATCGGCGACGAGACCGCCCACACCCTCGGCATCTCCCCCGACCGCTTCCGCACCCTGCTGCTGGTCATCGTGGCGCTGACCGTCGGCGTCGTCGTCTCGGCAGCCGGAAGCATCGGCTTCGTCGGCCTGGTCGTGCCGCACCTGGCCCGCCGTGCCGTCGGATCCGCCCACTCCGTCGCGATCCCGGCCGCCGCCTTCATGGGCGCGATCCTGCTGGTCTGGGCCGACGTGCTCGCCCGCGTGCTCCTCCAGCCCCAGGAGATCCCGATCGGGATCGTCACCGCGCTCCTGGGCGCCCCGTTCCTCATCGTCCTCATCCGGCGCTTCTCGGCGCGCGACGTCTGACCCATCAGGAGCCCCACGAATGATCCGCCCCATGATCGCCACCGCAGCCCTCGTGCTGGCCACGACCACCGCCTGCGGCGCCGACGCCACCGGTGCCAAGGCCACCGCGGACGGCTTCCCGGTCACCATCGAGAACTGCGGTGCCGAGGTCACCTTCGACGCGCCGCCGGAGCGCGTCGTGATGCTGAAGAGCTCCGCCGTCCCCTATCTGCACGCGCTCGGCGTGATGGACCAGGTCGCGGCCAGGGCCGGCGAGTACCCCGCCGACTACTACGACGCCGAGACCCAGGCCGAGCTCGACGACATCCCGCTGCTCACCGACGAGATGGACACCAGCGGCCACCTGCAGATCTCCAAGGAGATCGTGATCGCCGAGGAGCCCGACCTGGTCCTCGGCGAGGTCGACAACCTCTCCCGGGACACGCTCGACGCCGTCGACATCAGCCTCCTCGAGGAGCCGGCGATGTGCCCCGAAGGTGTCGAGGACCCCGGTTTCGATGACGTCTACAGCCAGCTCGAGGCCTACGGCAGAGTCTTCGACAAGAAGGACGAAGCCGCCCAGGCTGTCGCTGACCTGCGCAAACGCGTCACCGCGCTTGAGACGAAGAAGGTCGGGAAGGGACGTACGGCAGCGGTTCTCTACCCCACCGTCGGCGGCGGCGTCACCTACGCCTACGGCACCAAGTCGATGGCCCACCCGCAGCTGGAGGCGGCCGGGTTCGAGGACGTCTTCGCCGACGTCGACGAGCGGGTCTTCGAGGTCTCGACCGAGGATCTCCTCGAGCGCGACCCCGACGTGATCATCCTGCTCCACAACGCCGGCGACCCCGAGGCGGTCGAGGAGTCGATCACCCAGCTCGCCGGCGCCGAGGACCTCACCGCGGTCAGGAACGGCGACGTGATGGCACAGCTGTTCAACTTCACCGAGCCGCCCTCGGCCCTCTCCGTCGACGGCCTCGAGCGGATCATCGACAGGTTCGCCAAGTGATCGAGGCCGTCGGCCTGTCCTGGACGTACGGCACCACGAGCATCCTCGAGGACGTCGACGTCGCCTCCCACGAGAGCCGGGTGCTGGGCCTGATCGGCCCGAACGGGAGCGGCAAGACCACCCTGCTTCGTCTGCTCTACGGCGCCCTTCGCGGCAGCGGCACCGTCGAGATCGACGGCGACGACCTCGCCACCCTCCCCGCCAAGCAGGTCGCCCGGCGCCTGGCGGTCGTGGTCCAGGAGTCCGGCACCGACACTGCCCTCACCGCCGGCGAGATGGTGCTGCTGGGACGTACGCCGCATCTGTCCGCCTTCGCCAGGGCCGGCGAGCACGACCTGGCGATCGCCGCGGAGTGCCTGGAGCGGGTCGGCGGGACCCACCTCGGCCCGCGCTCCTTCGCCGCTCTCTCCGGGGGCGAGCGGCAGCGGGTGCTGATCGCCCGGGCGCTGGCGCAGGAGGCGACCCACCTGCTCCTCGATGAGCCGACGAACCACCTCGACATCCGCTACCAGCACGAGATCCTGTCCCTGGTGCGGAAGCTCGGGACGACGGCGATCGTCGTGCTCCACGACCTCAACCTGGCGGCCCGCTACTGCGACGACCTGGTGCTGCTCGACCGGCGCCGCGTCGCCGCGCGCGGCACCGTCGACGAGGTGCTCCGCCCCGAGATCCTGGAGCCGGTCTACGGTATCGGCATCGAGCGGCTCGAGCTGCGCGAGGAGATCCACCTCCTCTTCCGCCCCGCGACCTGACCCCGCCTCAGAGCTCTGGGTCTGCCTCGACCCTGGTCTCAGGTGCGGCCTCGTCGTCCGGGTCGACGCCGGGAAGGTGCGCCTCCCAGAGCTCGACGTCCATCACGTAGAGCCGCAGCGACGCCTCGCCGCGCAGCTGCTCCGGCTTGAACGCCCGAGCGGTCCCGACCAGCCGGTGGAACGCCACCTCGCAGCGTTTCTCGAGCTCGAAGTCGGGCACCTGACGCGCCATCCCGGTGACGTACGCAGCGCTCGCCCCGGACCCCGGCAGCACCGAGGAATCGAAGATGACTCCGGCCACGCGTGGGTCGCGGACGATGTTGCGGGAGTGCTGCGCATCGGGTGCCGAGACCCAGTAGAGGTCTCGGTAGCCGTCGTGGGAGAAGTAGACCGGCGAGGTGCGCGGGCGCCCGTCGGGATCCGAGGTCGCCAGCACCAGGTAGGCGACCCCATCGACGATCCCACGGACGTGTCTGTCCAGATCAGCTGCCATACCCCAGAGGGTAGGCCACTTCCTCAGTGCTGACCTGCGTATATACGCGGCAACTTGTAGCCGTGCTCGGCCAGCACCTCCCGCAGCGGATGGCCGCTAGTGGAACGCGTGATGAGACAAGAGCGACACGTTCTTGTCCGCACACCCGGTCGTCTGGTGCCGGACGAACTGGGAGTCGTAGGAGTCCGGCACGTAGATCCGGAACCCGTCCACCTCGGTCGGCCTGCAGGCCGAGGCCGGGTAGTTCTCGGCCGTCGACTCGGAGACCTCGCTGACCGCCACCTGACCCGGCTTCATGATCACCGTGCGCCACTTGCCCTCACGCGCCGCGGGCGCGCCGACCTGGGTGCCGTCGTCGCCCCCGACGTACGAGAGCCCGCCGAAGCCACCGAGGGCACACGCTTGGTCGGAGACGTTGGTCAGCGTGATCTCGCCGAACCGTGAGCCCGCACCCGAGTCGGTCGCGCGATAGCCGGCCTTCAGGTCGGCATTGGCACACTTCGGCGTCACCGGATCCGCCGGCGCAGGGTCGGAAGACTCAGTCCTCACCGGCGAACCCCCCGTGGCCGCCGGTGAGGACTGAGTCGGGGACGATGCCGTGCTGCTCGCTTGGGAGGGGTCCGCGGTCCCGGAGGCAGATGGTGACGCGTCGACCGCCCCGTCCGTCGTCGACGCACAACCTCCCGCCGCGAGCACGCCGAGGATCCCGAGACCGACCATCATCAGCCGCATGTGCCGCATCGTCGCTCCTCGAGTAGCAGACAATTCATCGTCCCACCCCTGAGACGTGCGGGCGTCCCGGTCCGTTGCATCTCGTTTCGAGATTTCTTCAGACCCTGCTGTCGTACGCCGTCCGAGCAGCGTCGACCTCCGGCATGTGCTCCTCGGCCCAGGTCTTGAGGTGGCCGATGACCGGGAGCAGCGTCTGGCCGAGCGGGGTGAGCTCGTAGTCGGTCCGCACCGGCACCGACGGGGTCACCGTGCGGGTCAGCAGACCGTCGCGCTCCATCTTCCGCAGCGACTGGGTCAGCATCTTCTGGCTGACCCCCTCGATCTGCGAGGCCAGCTCCGAATACCTCAGCGGGCCACGGAGCCCCAGCGCCACGATCGCCAGGCTCACCCACTTGTCACCGATCGTGTCCAGGAGCCGCCGGCTCGGACACAGCGCCGAGAACGCGTCGAATCCTCTGTGCTCGTATCCCCCGGGCCGCTCGGCCGTCGTCGTCCCCATGGCAGACCTCCAGGTGCGTACGCCACTTCAAAGTGCCTTCTTCCCAAAAGAGAGTAGGGCACCGAAAGTAGTACACGCAAGCACGCCAACCACCGCGAAGGACGAACCCCATGCACGCACTCATCTCCCGCGCCGACGACCCGACCCCGCGCCTCGAGGAGCTCCCGTCCCAGCAGCTCGGCGCCAACGAGATCCGGGTCGAGGTGGCCGCGGCCGGCTTCACCCTCTTCGACGCCTTCGTCGCCGGCGACCACGCAGCCATCGGACTCCCCGATGTGATCGGCCTCGGCTTCGACTTCAGCGGCGTGGTCACCGAGGTCGGCGAGGCGGCGGCGACCTTCGCTGTGGGTGACCGGGTCGCCGGGTTCCACGGCAACCCGGCCGCCGGCGCTCGCGCCCACGCGACCGAGGTCGTGCTCCTCGCTTCCGACGCTGCGCCCATACCCGACGGGCTGACCCTCGAGGCGGCCGCCGCGGCGCCGCTCAACGCGCTCACCGCCCGCCAGGCGCTCGACCTGCTCGGCGGCGAGCGCGGCAGCCTTCTCGTCAGCGGTGCCGCCGGCGGCGTCGGCCTCTGGGCGCTCGCCTTGGCCAAAGCCGACGGTTGGACGGTCGACGCGCTGGTACGCCCCGGCACCGAGCACCTCGCCACCGGCGCGGACCACACGGTCAGCGAGATCGAGCCGGGCGCCCACGACGCCGTCCTCGACCTCGCGGCCCTCAACGAACCCGCCCTGGCAGGCGTACGCGACAACGGCCGCTACGTCAGCGTCAAGCCCGGCCGTGCCCCGGAGCCGGAGCGCGGGATCGAGGTCTCGACCGTGATGAGCCACGCCGACGGACCGGTCCTGGCCGGGCTCCTCCAGCTGGCCGCCGACGGCACCGTGCCGACGCGGATCGCCGCGACCCGGCCGCTGAGCAAGGCCGCCGAGGCCTACCAGGAGGCCGTGGCGGCACCCGGCTCCGACGGCCGCTGGCTGCTCGTGCCCTGAGGGCGTACGAAATGGCGAAAGCCCCGCCTCCCGAGGGAGGCGGGGCCTTCGTCTGACTACTGGATCACGACTGGTACGAACCAAAGTCGAAGTCGTCCAGCGCGACGGCCTGGCCGCCGGTGTTGCCGAACTCGTAGTCGTAGTTGTCGTAACCGGTCACGGAGTACGCCGCGGCGCGAGCCTCATCGGTCGGCTCGACCTTGATGTTCCGGTAGCGCTCCAGGCCGGTGCCGGCCGGGATGAGCTTACCGATGATGACGTTCTCCTTCAGACCGCGCAGCGAGTCGGAGCGGCCGTTGATGGCAGCGTCGGTGAGGACGCGGGTGGTCTCCTGGAAGGAGGCCGCCGACAGCCAGGACTCGGTGGCCAGCGAGGCCTTGGTGATGCCCATCAGCTCCGGACGACCCGAGGCCGGCTTGCCGCCCTCGGAGACCACGCGCCGGTTCTCCGACTCGAAGTCGATACGGTCGGCCAGGTCGGACGGCAGCAGGTTGGTGTCACCGGACTCGAGCACCGTGATCCGGCGCAGCATCTGCCGCACGATGATCTCGATGTGCTTGTCGTGGATGGACACACCCTGGGACCGGTAGACCTGCTGGACCTCGTCGACGAGGTGCTGCTGGGTCTTGCGGACACCGAGGATACGGAGGACCTCCTTGGGGTCCGGCGTACCGATGGTCAGCGGAGCGCCGACCTCGATGTGGTCACCGTCGGCAACCCGCAGACGCGAGCGGCGCGACACCACGTACTCCTTGACCTCGGAGCCGTCGTCCGGGGTGACCAGGACCTTGCGGGCCTTGTCGGTCTCCTCGATCTCGACGCGACCGGCGACCTCGGAGATCGGCGTGACACCCTTCGGCGTACGCGCCTCGAAGAGCTCGACGACACGCGGCAGACCCTGCGTGATGTCGTCGGCCGAGGCCACACCACCGGTGTGGAACGTACGCATGGTCAGCTGGGTGCCGGGCTCACCGATGGACTGGGCGGCGATGATGCCGACCGCCTCACCGATGTCGACGAGCTTGCCGGTGGCCAGCGAGCGGCCGTAGCACTTGGCACACGTACCGGTGCGGGCCTCACAGGTGAGGACCGAACGGACCTTGACCTCGGTGATGCCGGCGCGAACCAGCTCCTCGATCTTGACGTCGCCCAGGTCCTCACCGGCGACCGCGAGAACCTCGCCGGTCGACGGGTGCTCGATGTCGACAGCGGCCGTGCGAGCGTACGCAGCGGTCTCGGCGTTGTCGTCCTTGACGACGGTGCCGCCCTGGTCGACTCCGATGACCTTCGGCAGACCGCGCTCGGTGCCGCAGTCGTCCTCACGGATGATGACGTCCTGCGAGACGTCCACCAGACGACGGGTCAGGTAACCCGAGTCGGCGGTACGCAGCGCGGTGTCGGCCAGACCCTTACGAGCACCGTGGGTGGAGATGAAGTACTCCAGGACGGAGAGACCCTCGCGGAAGTTCGACTTGATCGGCCGCGGGATGATCTCGCCCTTCGGGTTGGCCACCAGGCCTCGCATGGCGCCGACCTGGCGGATCTGGTTGAAGTTACCCGAAGCACCCGAGGTGACCTGCATGAAGATCGGGTTCTTGCGGTCGAACGCCGCCTCCATGGCAGCACCGACGACCTTGGCGGCCTCGGTCCAGATCTCGACGAGCTCCTGACGGCGCTCCTCGTCGGTGACCAGACCACGCTCGAACTGCTTCTGCACCTTGGCGGCCTGGGCCTCGAAGGTCTCCAGGATCTCGGCCTTGTTCGGCGGCGTGGTGACGTCGTCGATGGAGACCGTGACACCCGAACGGGTGGCCCAGTGGAAGCCGTTGTCCTTGAGCGCGTCCAGCGACGCCGCGACCTCGACCTTGGTGTAACGCTCGGCCAGGTCGTTGATGATCGCGCCGAGCTGCTTCTTACCGACCTCGTAGTTCACGAAGGGGTAGTCGGCGGGGAGGGTGTCGTTGAAGATCACCCGGCCCAGCGTGGTCTCGACCACCAGCGGGTCGCCCGCGGTCCAGCCCTCTGGCACGTCGTAGCCGATCGGCGGGACGATGTCGTCGAGGCGGATCTTGATCTTCGACTGCAGCGTGATCTCGAGGTGGTCGAAGGCCATGATGGCCTCGGCCGGGGACGAGAAGGCACGGCCCTCCCCGACCTCACCCTCGCGGTCGGAGGTGATGAAGTAGAGACCGATGATCATGTCCTGGGTCGGCATGGTGACCGGACGACCGTCGGACGGCTTGAGGATGTTGTTGGTCGAGAGCATCAGGATGCGAGCCTCGGCCTGGGCCTCCGCCGACAGCGGCAGGTGGACGGCCATCTGGTCACCGTCGAAGTCCGCGTTGAACGCGGTGCAGACGAGCGGGTGCAGCTGGATGGCCTTACCCTCGATCAGCTGCGGCTCGAAGGCCTGGATGCCGAGGCGGTGCAGGGTGGGCGCACGGTTCAGCAGAACCGGGTGCTCGGTGATGACCTCTTCGAGGACGTCCCACACGACCGGGCGGGCACGCTCGACCATCCGCTTGGCGGACTTGATGTTCTGAGCGTGGCTCAGATCCACCAGGCGCTTCATCACGAACGGCTTGAAGAGCTCCAGGGCCATCTGCTTCGGCAGACCGCACTGGTGCAGCTTCAGCTGCGGACCAGAGACGATGACCGAACGGCCGGAGTAGTCGACGCGCTTACCGAGCAGGTTCTGACGGAAGCGACCCTGCTTGCCCTTGAGCATGTCGGAGAGCGACTTCAGCGGACGGTTGCCCGGCCCGGTGACCGGGCGGCCACGACGGCCGTTGTCGAACAGCGAGTCGACGGCCTCCTGGAGCATCCGCTTCTCGTTGTTGACGATGATCTCCGGAGCACCGAGGTCGAGCAGGCGCTTGAGTCGGTTGTTCCGGTTGATCACGCGACGGTAGAGGTCGTTCAGGTCCGAGGTGGCGAAGCGGCCACCGTCGAGCTGGACCATCGGGCGCAGGTCCGGCGGGATGACCGGGACGGCGTCGAGCACCATGCCGACCGGCTGGTTGCCGGTCTTGCGGAAGGCGTCGACGACCTTGAGGCGCTTGAGCGCGCGGACCTTGCGCTGACCCTTGCCGGTGGCGATGGTCTCGCGCAGGTTCTCGACCTCGGCCTCGATGTCGAAGTCCTGGAGGCGCTTCTGGATCGCCGTGGCGCCCATGTGGCCCTCGAAGTACTTCCCGAACCAGGTCTTCATCTCGCGGTAGAGCAGCTCGTCGCCCATGAGGTCCTGGACCTTCAGGCTCTTGAAGGTGTCCCAGACCTCGTCGAGACGGTTGACCTCACGCTCGGTGCGGTCGCGCAGCTGCTTCATCTCGCGCTCGGCGCCGTCCTTGACCTTGCGCTTGGCGTCGGACTTGGCGCCCTCTGCCTCGAGCGCGGCCAGGTCGGTCTCGAGCTTCTTGGCGCGGTCGTTGATCGCGACGTCGAGCCGGCCGGTGAGCATCTTGCGCTGCTGGTCGACCTTGGCCTCGAGCGAGGACAGGTCGCGGTGACGCGCGTCCTCGTCGACCGAGGTGATCATGTACGCAGCGAAGTAGATGACCTTCTCCAGGTCCTTCGGAGCGAGGTCGAGCAGGTAGCCCAGCCGCGACGGAACGCCCTTGAAGTACCAGATGTGGGTCACCGGAGCGGCGAGCTCGATGTGGCCCATCCGCTCGCGGCGTACCTTGGAGCGGGTGACCTCGACGCCACAGCGCTCGCAGATGATGCCCTTGAAGCGCACGCGCTTGTACTTGCCGCAGTAGCACTCCCAGTCCCGGGTGGGACCGAAGATCTTCTCGCAGAAGAGGCCGTCACGCTCGGGCTTGAGCGTGCGGTAGTTGATGGTCTCAGGCTTCTTGACCTCGCCGTGGCTCCACGCGCGGATCTCGTCCGCGGTGGCCAGGCCGATCTTGAGCTGATCGAAGAAGTTGACGTCGAGCACGGTGGCTTCCAGTTCCTTCGTTAGTTCTTGGAAAGTTCAAAGGGGACTGAGGGAGGGGAGGTACGCCCGGAGGCGCACCTCCCGCTCGTCAGACTTCCTCTACGGAAGAGGGCTCGCGACGGGAGAGGTCGATGCCGAGCTCCTCGGCGGCGCGGAAGACGTCTTCCTCCGCGTCACGGAGCTCGATCGCCGAACCGTCCTGGCTCAGCACCTCGACGTTCAGGCACAGCGACTGCATCTCCTTGACGAGAACCTTGAACGACTCCGGGATACCCGAGTCGGGGATGTTCTCGCCCTTGACGATCGCCTCGTACACCTTCACACGGCCGGGCACGTCGTCCGACTTGATGGTGAGGAGCTCCTGCAGGGCGTAGGCGGCGCCGTACGCCTCCATCGCCCAGACCTCCATCTCACCGAAGCGCTGGCCACCGAACTGGGCCTTACCGCCGAGCGGCTGCTGGGTGATCATCGAGTACGGACCGGTCGAACGCGCGTGGATCTTGTCGTCGACCAGGTGGTGCAGCTTGAGGATGTACATGTAGCCCACGGCCACCGGCTCCGGGAACGGCTCGCCGGAGCGACCGTCGAAGAGGCGGGCCTTGCCGTCGGTGCCGACCACACGCCGACCGTCCCGGTTGGGGAGGGTCGCGCTGAGCAGACCGGTGATCTCGTCCTCACGCGCGCCGTCGAAGACCGGAGTGGCCACCTTGGTGCCCGGGTCGGCCTTGTCGGCGTGGATCTTGATGAGGCGCTGCTTCCAGGCGCTGTCCTCGGGGTCCTCGGAGAGGTTGAGGTCCCAGCCCTGCTTGGCGAGCCAGCCGAGGTGGAGCTCCAGGACCTGTCCGATGTTCATACGACGCGGAACACCGAGCGGGTTGAGCAGAACGTCGACCGGGGTGCCGTCCTCCATGAACGGCATGTCCTCGACCGGCAGGATCTTCGCGATGACGCCCTTGTTGCCGTGACGGCCGGCGAGCTTGTCACCCACGGAGATCTTGCGCTTCTGCGCCACGTAGACGCGGACCAGCTGGTTCACGCCCGGGGGCAGCTCGTCGCCCTCCTCACGGTCGAAGACGCGGACACCGATGACGGTGCCCTCCTCGCCGTGCGGAACCTTCATCGAGGTGTCGCGGACCTCGCGCGCCTTCTCACCGAAGATCGCGCGGAGCAGACGCTCCTCCGGGGTCAGCTCGGTCTCGCCCTTCGGGGTGACCTTGCCGACCAGGATGTCACCGGTGGTGACCTCGGCGCCGATGCGGATGATGCCGCGCTCGTCGAGGTCGGCCAGCATCTCCTCGGAGACGTTCGGGATGTCCCGGGTGATCTCCTCCGGACCCAGCTTGGTGTCGCGGGCGTCGACCTCGTGCTCCTCGATGTGGATCGAGGTGAGGTAGTCCTGCTGCACCAGACGCTGGGAGAGGATGATCGCGTCCTCGTAGTTGTGGCCCTGCCACGACTGGAAGGCGACCAGAAGGTTGGCACCCAGCGCCATCTCGGCACCCTGGGTCGCCGGACCGTCGGCCAGCGGGGAGCCGACCTCGACCCGGGCGCCCTCGTCGACCAGCGGCTGCTGGTTGACGCAGTTGCCCTGGTTGGAGCGCTCGAACTTCGCGAGCTTGTAGGAGGTGTAGGTGCCGTCGTCGTTGAGGGTCTCGATCAGGTCGGAGGAGACCTCCTTGACCACACCGGCCTTCTTCGCGACGAGCACGTCACCGGCGTCGACAGCAGCGCGGTACTCGATGCCCGTGCCGACCAGCGGCGAGTCGCTGCGGACCAGCGGCACCGCCTGACGCTGCATGTTGGCGCCCATGAGCGCACGGTTGGCGTCGTCGTGCTCGAGGAACGGGATCAGCGCGGTCGCGACCGACACCATCTGGCGCGGCGAGACGTCGATGTAGTCGACCTCGTCCGCCAGGAGCTCGGAGACCTCACCGTCGCGCTGGCGGACCAGCACGCGCTCGGTCGCGAACTTCATGTTCTCGTCGACGGCCGCGTTGGCCTGCGCGATGACGTAGCGGTCCTCGTCGTCGGCGGTCAGGTAGTCGATCCGGTCGGTGACGACACCGTTCTCGACCTTGCGGTAGGGCGTCTCGACGAAGCCGAACGGGTTGATCCGTCCGAAGGACGCCAGCGAGCCGATCAGACCGATGTTCGGACCTTCAGGGGTCTCGATCGGACACATCCGGCCGTAGTGCGACGGGTGGACGTCTCGGACCTCCATGCCGGCGCGGTCACGGGAGAGACCACCCGGGCCGAGAGCCGACAGACGCCGCTTGTGCGTCAGGCCCGCGAGCGGGTTGTTCTGGTCCATGAACTGCGACAGCTGCGAGGTGCCGAAGAACTCCTTCAGCGCAGCGACCACGGGACGGATGTTGATCAGGGACTGCGGCGTGATCGCCTCGACGTCCTGGGTCGTCATCCGCTCGCGCACGACGCGCTCCATACGAGCCAGGCCCGTACGCAGCTGGTTCTGGATCAGCTCGCCGACCGTCCGCATCCGGCGGTTGCCGAAGTGGTCGATGTCGTCGGCGGCGATGTCGATCGTGCCCTGCGGCATGTCGAGCTGGGCGCGCCCGTCGTGCAGCGCCACGACGTACTTGATCGTCGCGACGATGTCGTCGACGGTCAGCGTCTGCTGGTCGAAGGCCTCGGTCAGACCGAGCTTCTTGTTGACCTTGTAGCGACCGACCTTGGCGGTGTCATAGCGCTTCGGGTTGAAGTAGTAGTTGTTCAGCAGCGTCTGCGCGGCCTCACGCGTGGGGGGCTCGCCCGGGCGCAGCTTGCGGTAGATGTCGAGCAGCGCGTCGTCCTGAGCGGTGGTGCTGTCCTTCTCGAGGGTCAGCATCATCGACTCGTACTCGCCGAACTCCTCGCGGATCTGCTCGTTGGTCCAGCCGAGGGCCTTGAGCAGCACGGTGACGTTCTGCTTGCGCTTGCGGTCGAGGCGGACGCCGACCAGGTCGCGCTTGTCGATCTCGAACTCGAGCCAGGCGCCGCGGCTCGGGATCAGCTTGGCGGTGTAGATGTCCTTGTCGGACGTCTTGTCGGCGGTGCGCTCGAAGTAGACGCCCGGGGACCGGACGAGCTGCGAGACGACAACACGCTCGGTGCCGTTGATGACGAAGGTGCCCTGTTCGGTCATGAGCGGGAAGTCGCCCATGAAGACCGTCTGGCCCTTGATCTCACCGGTGTCGTTGTTGGTGAACTCCGCCGAGACATAGAGAGGCGCGGAGTAGGTGAAGTCCTTCTCCTTGCACTCCTCGACGGTGTACTTGGGGTCGTAGAAGACAGGGCTCTCGAACGAGAGGGACATCGTCTCCGAGAAGTCCTCGATCGGGGAGATCTCCTCGAAGATCTCCTGCAGACCGGACTTGTGAGACACGTCCTCACCCGCTGCTTCGCGGGTGGCGACCTGCTCCTGCCAGCGCTCGTTACCGATCAGCCAGTCGAAGCTGTCGGTCTGGAGGGCGAGGAGCTTGGGAAGCTCGAGAGGCTCTGAGATCTTAGCGAAAGAGATGCGGCGTCGGGTGGAGTCACCCGACGAGGTGCGCGCGGCCAAGAGGAATCCTTCGACAAGGTTCGCAGGTGGATTCGCGCTGCCGACCACCGATCAGCCACCGGGCAGGCTGAGAGGCATATGAAGGCATGCGCAAAGCGCCATAGTACGGCACAAAAGCGCACTTCACAACACCGGGCCCAATTAAAAGTCCGGCGTACCTTCATTCACACCTGCGGCACTCGAACCTCGGCGTTGTCGCTGCAGTGCCATTGTCGAGCATCGCGGATGATCATGCGCCCCATCGGCACCCCGGGTCAAGCATCCGCGCCAATCGGTCCGACTCACGGAAATGTTATTCCAATCACTTGACAGGTAGCGCAAAGCCTGGGGGACCCGGTCCTGACCGGTCCTAGTCCTTGCTGGGCTGCGTCTCGAGCTTGTCGACCAGCCACTCGTCGCCGACCTTGGCCATGGTGAGCATGGCGTACTCCTGATAGCCGATGGGCGTCGTCTGCTGAGCGTTCGTGACCTGACGGTCGACCAGCACCAGCACCTGCACCGCGTCCTCGGAGACCCGGATGACGCCGGCGTCGACCGGCTTCAGCGTCTTCACCACGGTCTTGGTCTCGGGAACGTTGTCGACGAGCACGGCGAAGATGCGGTCGTAGTCCTTCTTCTCGCTCGAGGTCATCACCTCGTGCGCCGCGGCCTGCGACTCATCCATCTTGCTGTAGTCGTAGGAGAGCAGCGGCACGGCCGCCTTCTTGGCCGCCTCCAGCGCCGCTGCCCCGTGCTCCTCGACGAGCAGCTTGTGGTTGCGGCTGATCTCCTTGCCCACCGCCCCCTCGACGACGCTGGTGGTGACGTTGTTGTTGGCGACGGTCGTCACCTTCTCCTGCCCGAAGAAGACCACACCGGCCCCGACGACCGCGGCCAGGGCCAGGACCCCCGCCGCCACCAGGCTCCAGGTCGGGAGCAGCGGCAGCGTACGTCCGCCGACCTCCTCCACAGCAGCCTCGTCGGCCTCGTCGGCCTCGTCGGTGTCGCCGACAGGCTCGTCGCCGGGTTCCTCGTCCTCGACAGCCGGCGTCGCCTCGGCCGCGGCATCCCCGGCCTCGTCCTCGGATTCGGCCTCGTCGGACTCAGCCTGCTGCGTCGCCAGTTCCGCGTCGTACGCAGCCCGCTTCTGCTCGTCCAGCAGGACGGCAGCGGCCTCGTTGCGCGTGCGGAAGCGGCGGTCGGTGGGGTCCAGGTCGGCGATCGCGGCCTTCCAGGCCGCTCGGATCTCGTCGGTGGTGGCATCGGGCTCGACGTCGAGCAGGTCGTACCAGGTCGGGCTGGTCATCGCGGAACTCATGGGGTCGCCCCTTCGCTGCTCTCGGCGGTCGGTGTCTCTTCGGCGGGGTACCAGTCGTCGACGAGCCACTTCCCGTCCTGCTTGATCAGCTCGACCTCGGTGCGGGAGAGCTGGCGGGCCGCGTCGACCCGCTCCTCGGAGCCCTCGGACTTCGGATAGCTGATCGCGATCTCGGCCACGACCAGCACGGTCGCGCTGTCCTCGTCGAGACCCGCGACGGCGGCGCTGTGCACGTCGACGGTGCGGTCGACGCTGGTCTGGACGACGGTGGCCTCGGCGAAGGCGACGTTGCCGAGGAACTCCTTCTCGAACTTCGGGGTGAGCAGCTCACCGACCCGCGAGCGATACTCCGGCATCGTCTTCTTGTCGCTGCCGACGTCGTCGGGGCCGTAGGTGTTGACCTGCTCGACGAACTTGTCGGCCGCCGACATCGCCTGCTCCCGCTGGGTCACCACCGAGTCCTCGGCCCCGCGGGTCAGCTGCCAGCCGATGTAGCCGGCCGCCGCGAGGACGATCGCGATCAGCAGGACCAGGACGCCGATGCGGAGCAGCGCGCCCCGTTGGGGCGTTGCCTGGTCGGTCTCGGTGCCCGTGTCAGGGCCGGGGTCGGTTGTGGTGCTCAAAGCGGATCACTCTCTGTGGTCAGCGGCTCCAGGAGCCATTTCCAAGCGTCATCACCGTACGCTGCGGGCGACACGGTCGATGCGGCAGCGTTCCGAGACCCCGATCCCGATCGGCTGCGTAGGTTCGGGTGGGCGGGCTACTCAGTCTCCATCGGCTGCAGGTAGAGCCACTTCCAGGCGTCGTCGCCGTAGGAGGAAGGAGCCGCGGTCGACACGGTGGTGTCATCGGACTGGTTCCAGGTGAGCTCGCCGGTCTCCGGGTCGAAGCTCGCCGCCGAGGTCGTCGCGCCGACAGCGGCGCGCGGGATCTGGCTGGAGCCACGCGGGTTGGACTTCGACGGGTCCTCGGTGCAGGAGACCTCGGTGTTGAACGGACGGCTCTCCAGGTCCAGCGGGCTGCGCTTCTTCGTGCTCTCGTAACCCTTCTTGCAGGGCGTCTGGGCGGTCAGGGCCAGTCCGAAGTGGGCCTGGGCCAGGCCCGGGTGGCCGACGTCGACGACTGCGAAGCTGCCCTCGACCACGGTCGGGAAGATCGAGAGCAGGTGCTTGACGCCGGGCAGGTTCTTCCGGACGACCTTGCCGGTCACCAGCACCTCGTTGAGGAGCTCGCTGATGTCCACGTCGTTCTGCTCCAGGAACTGCCGCAACTCGACCGAGCTGGCCGAGCCGGCCTCGATCAGCTTGATCAGGTCCTTGTTGGAGCCGGCCAGGGTGCCGGTGAACAGCTCCAGGTCGTTGGCGAACGACTTGATCGCCGAGGTGCTGTCGAGCTGGGTCTGGAGCACCGTGTTGCTGTCCCGGATCAGGTCCGTGGTGAGCCCGAAGTTCTGGTCGGCCGTCTCCACGAAGGCAGTGCCGGTGTCGATGATGGTCTGCAGGTCCTGACCGGTGCCGGCGAACCCCTTGCCGAGCTCGTCGACGGTCGTCGTGAGCGCCTGCTGGTCGACCGAGTTCACCGTGGTGGTGACGTCCTCGAGGAGCTTCTCGGTCGGTAGCGGCGTGGTCGTGGCGGCGCGGGCGATCTCGGAGCCCTCCTCGAGGTAGGGCCCGCCCTTGGACTGCGGCTGCAGCTCGACGTACTGCTCACCGACGGCGGAGCGGTTGCCGACCACGGCGAGGCTGTCGGCCGGGATCTTGTCCTTCCACGACTTGTCGATCTTGAGGGTCACGTCGACGCCGCTGCGGTTGAGCACCAGCTCACCGACCTGGCCGATCTTGACGCCGCGGTAGTCGACCTCGGCGTCCTCGTAGATCCCGCCGGACTGCGCGAAGTGGGCCACCACGACGTAGTGGTCCTTGACGAACAGGGACCCCAGGCGGGCGTAGCGCGCACCGACGAAACTGACCCCGACGAGGGTGATCAGCAAGAAGATCATCAGCTGCATCTTCGTACGGCGGGTGATCATGAGACGCCCTCCTCATGAGTGTTGCTCGAGGTGCTCAGTCCTGAGATCAACATGGCGGTCAGTCCTGGGTCGAGCTCCTTGCTCAGCTCGTCGTAGCTCACCGCGTGCGTCCCCGGGGCGGCCCCGGCCCGACAGAAGAGGAGCAGTACGCAGCCCGAGCCGTCGTTGCCGGAGGTCCCGCTGCTGGTGTTCGGGGTGAGGTTGAGGTTGAGCAGGTCGCCCAGGGTGTCGACGAGGCCGCTCAAGGTGTCGGCCAGGCACGCCTTCGGCAGCGCACCGAGCGTGCCCTTCCCGGCGAGCCCCGAGGTGAACGCTTCCTGACAGTTGGAGAGGGCCTTCGCGAACGCGCCGTCGCAGACCTTCTTGACCGCTTGGTTGAGCCCGTCCAGCAGGGGCTGGCCCTTCAGCCCCAGCAGCTTGTCGACGACCTGGTCCTTCGCCCAGCACACGGTCGCCGGGAGGTCAGGGGCGTTGTCGAGCAGAGTGTCGAGGTTGAGGTCGACGGTGACGTCGAGGTTGACGAAGTCACCCATGTGCAGGTTGCGCGCGGCCTGCGGCGAGCCACCGACCGCCTGGTCGACGAACGGGTAGGTCAGGATCGTGTTCATCGCCTTGACGAAGTCGTCGCCCGAGTCGGCCAGGTTCGAGAGGAGCGGCTTGAGGTCCTTCACGATGCCGATCGTGTTGTCCTTGGAGGCCCTGATGACGCGCACGCCGGTGTCGCCGAGACGATCCAGCGCCTTGAGCATCTTGACCAGGTCGGCGCGCTGGCCGTCGAGGCTCTTGAGCGCCGAGGGCAGCTCGTCGAGAGCGGCGTCGATGGAACCCATCTGCGCGTTGGTCGCCTTCGCGAGCGCGTCGAGCGCCTCGATGGCGTCGACGATCTTCTGCTTGTTGTCGTCGAGCTCGCGAGCCAGCTCCTCGACCTGATGGAACACGGATCGGGCGGAGTCCTCGCGGCCGGCGAGCGCCTTGTTGAGCTCGGTCGAGATCGTCTTGAGCTGGGCGACGCCACCACCGTTGAGCAGCAGGCTCAGCGCGCTGAAGACCTCTTCGATCTCCGGGTTGCGGCCGGTCTGCGCCAGCGGGATGGTCGCACCGTCGGTGAGCTTGGTCGCCTCCGGCTCCGCCGGCCGCTCCAGCGCGACGAACTTCTCGCCGAGCAGGGAGGTCTGCTGGATCGACGCCCGTGCGTTGGCCGGGAGCTCGACATCCTTCTTCAGCAGCATCTCGACGGTGGCTACCCCGTCGTCGAGCCAGATCTTGTTGATCTTGCCGACGTCGATGTCCTCGAGCTTGACGGTCGACTGCGGCACCAGGTCGAGGGCGTCCTGGAACTGGGCCGTGACCGAGATCGCGTCGTCTCCGGCGTCCACACCGCCCGGGAGCGGCAGGTCGTAGACGGAGAAGGTGCCACATCCGGTCAGCATCAGGGCGCCGACGATCACACCGACGAGCGTCTGGACGGCACGCTTCATGGTCGTCATCATTCCTGCACCTCCACGAGGCCGCCGAGCGACATGTCGTAGGGAACTCCGAAGGAGGATCCGGTGCCGGGTCCGATCGCGGCAGAGCGGTTGAGACCCGGGAGCTGCCGGATCTGGGAGCAGAGCTTCGCGCTGCTCCCGTCGGTGGCCTGGTCCACGAGACTGCACAGGAACGAGGCCGGGTTCTGGATGATCTCGTCGAGGATCATGGTGATGTTGGCGTTGGTGTCGAGCGTGCCGGTCTCGGGGTTGTAGGCGAGACCCAGGTTGTTGAGCGCCAGCGGGGCCGTCTCGAGGCTCTCGTTGAGCGCTTCGCGCTGACGCACCAGCACCTTGCCGATCCTGTTGAGGCTCTGGATGTCCTCCTTCAGGATCGACTTGTTCTCCTTGACGAAGGTGGTCACCTTGGTCAACGCCACCGAGAGGTTCTTCATCGACGCGGCGAGCTCTTCGCGCTCACCCTCGAGCATCGAGGAGACCTCGGCGAGGGCCTGGGCGAAGTCGCGTACGGTCTGGTCGTTCTCGGACAGCGTGCCGATGAAGCCCTCGAGCTGCTCGGCGGAGTCGAAGAACTGCTCGTCGCGGTTGTCGAGCGTCTTGGTCAGCTTGCCGAGGTCACCGATCGTCGAGTTGATCTTCTCGCCCTCGCCGCCGAGGTTCTTCGCGGTCTGCTGGAGCAGGTCGGTGAGGGCGCCGTTCTTGTTGGCGCCGTCGGGACCGAGCGCGACCACCAGGTCGTCGACGCTGGAGTAGATCTGGTCGAGCTCCACCGGGACCGAGGTCTTGTCGGTGCTCAGCACCGCGCCGTCGGCCAGCTTCTTGCCGCCGTCGTAGGCGGGCGTGACCTGGACGTAGCGGTCGCCGACGATCGACGGCGAGATGATGACGGCCTTGGCATCCGCGGGCAGGGCGACGTCGCCCTTGTATTCCAGGGTGACCTTGACGTCGGTGCCGTTCGGCTCGACCGCGGTGACCTTGCCGACGGCGACGCCGAGCACGCGCAGGTCGCTGCCCTCGTAGACGGAGACGGTGCGTGGGAAGTGCGCCACGAGCGTCTTCTCGCCGGTGTCGCGGACCAGGGCCCACGCGCCGACGCCGAGGACGAGGGCACCGATCACGATCGGAACGATGAACTTGTTCACGCCGCCACCCCCGTAGCGCAGGCGCCAGAATACGGCCGCGGCGGCGTGCAGATTTTCATGTTCACTCGCTGGCGCTCGCTCATGAGGTCCCCCCGGTAAGAGACGGAACAGGAGGCATGTTCTGGATGTAGGTGTCCCACCAGGGGCCGTTGCCGAGGGTGTTGTTGAAGACCTTGTAGAACGGCGCCATCAGCTTCAGGGACTTCTCGAGGTTCTCCTCGTTCTTCGTGAACACGTCGAGGATCACGTCGAGGCTCTCCAGCGCGGGCTTCAGGTCGGCGCGGCTGTCGTCGACCAGCTGAGAGAGCTCCTTGGAGAGCTGCTGGGTGGAGATGAGCAGGTTGTGCACCGCCTCACGCCGCTCGACCAGCGCCGCGAAGAGCTGGTTGGCGTTGTTCATCAGCGTGATCAGGTCCTCGTCGCGCTCGTCGAGCACCTTGGTCACCCGGTCGAGCTGGGTGAGCAGCGAGTCGATGCGCTCGTCCTTGGCCGCCAGGTTGCGGGAGAGGTCCGAGACGCCGGTGAGGGCGGCCTGGAACTCCTCCGGGGTCGACCGGGTCAGGTCGGCGAGCGTGGTGAGCGCAGCGGCGAGCTGGTCCTTGTCGATGTTGGCCGAGGTGTCGGCCAGGCCCTCGAAGGCCTCGACCACGTCGTAGGGAGACTCCGTGCGGTCCACCGGGATGGTGGCGCCCGCCTTCATCTGGCCCTCGCCGGCCGGCTGCAGCTCGAGGAACATGTCGCCGAGCAGCGTCTTCACTCGTACGCCGGCACCGGAGCTCTCACCGAAGTTGACCTTCTGACGGATCTTGAAGCCGACCTTGACCTGGTTGCCGTCGAGCTCGATCGAGTTGACCTTGCCGACTCGGACACCGGCCACCCGGACCTCGTCCCCGGTCTTCAGGCCACCGGCCTCGGAGAAGTTGGCGTAGTAGGTGGTGCCGCCGCCGATCAGCGGCAGGCTGTCGGCCTTGAACGCCATCACCATCAGCATGGCGAGGACGGCGATCGAGACGGCGCCGATCTTGACGGGGTTACGTTCGCGGAAAGGGATCATCCGAGATTGCACCTCGACTGGCCGGGCGAATAGAGCGGGATGTCCAAGTCCTTGCCCTCGGGGTCACGGATCGTGCCGCGCAAGCCGCACAGGTAGAAGTTGAACCAACCGCCGTAGCTGGCCGTCGCGCCGATCTTGTCCAGCTTGATCGGCTGGAGCTCGAGGGCATCGTCGAGCTGGCGCTTGTCCTCGGCCACCTTGTCGGAGAACTCCCGGGCCTCGCGCAGGTCGTCCAGGAGCGGGTCCTTGGTCTCGTGCACCAGGTCGGCGGTCTCGACGGAGAGTGCCGAGATCTGGTCGAGCGACCCCAGGATCGCCTCACGGTCCTTGTTGAGACCGCCGACGAAGTCACGGAAGGTCACGATCAGGCTGGAGAGCTCGTTCTCGCGGTCACCCACGTGCTCGAGCACCTCGGTGAGGTTGTCGATCAGGGCGTTGATGACCTGGTCCTTCTCGGCCAGCGTCGAGGTCAGCGAGGCGGTGTGGGACAGCAGGCTCTCCAGCGTGCCGCCCTCGCCCTGGAAGACCTGGACGATCTCGTAGGAGAGGGTGTTGACGTCGTTGGGCGACAGCGCCTGGAAGAGGGGCTTGAACCCGTTGAAGAGCACCGTCAGGTCGAGCGCCGGATGGGTCTGCCCGACCGGGATGGTCTGCCCCTCCTGCATCGCCGACGCGTCCCCCACCAGCTGGTTGGTCAGCGCGAGGTAGCGCTGGCCGATCAGGTTGCGGTATTTGATCGTCGCCTCGGTCGTGGTCGCGATCTGCTGCGCGCTGTCGACCGTGAAGGTGACCACCGCGCTGCGGGCATCCTCCGAGATGTCGATGCCCTTGACCGAGCCGACCTTGACCCCGGCGATGCGTACGTCGTCGCCCTTGTTCACACCGGTGACGTCGGTGAAGACAGCCTTGTACTCATCAGTCTTGCCGAACGTGACGTTGCCGATCGTGATCGCGAGCAGGCCGGTGGCCAGCGTCGTGACGATCACGAAGACGATCAGCTTCCAGAAGTCCTGGAAGGTCTTGGCGTCGAAGAGCTTCACGGCGCTCATTCGTAGCTCACCTCCGCTCCACGCGCGGCCGGACCGAGGAGTGCGGCGCCGAGGTCGGGGACCTCGTCCGCGCTCATGCCCAGCCCCGGGGCGAACAGCTCGTTGATGACATCGGCCTCTGCCGACGTACCGACATAGGACAGGGCCGAGTAGCCGGTCGTCCCGGTGGCGGAGCGCATGACGCCCTTTCCGGTGGGCTCGTCGACACCGTCGTTCTTATTGGGAAATGGCGCGAACGGCTTCTTCTGGTTCCACGAGGCGTTCGGGAGCTCGCCGCAGTTGGGACCGCTGTCCTCGCCGTAGCGCGGCTTGTCGGCGGTCGTGTAGGCCCGCGCCTGGTGCGGCAGGGTCTCCAGCGTGATGTGGACGGTGTAGTTGCGGAACACCTCGGTGAACTCGTCGGTCAGGACGACCATGCCGCCGATGAGGCACGGCAGCATCGGAGCGTAGCGCGCCAGCGCCTGGGTGACCGGCCGGCCGACCTCGCCGACCTGGATCAGCGTGTCGCCGTTCTTGTCGAGGAAGTCGTCGGCGGTGTTCGAGAACGCGGTGACGTCGGTCAGCATCGTGTTGAGCTGCGCCTCGCGGTCCTCGAGGGTGGTCGCGGTGACGATGGTGTTGCGCAGGATCTGACCGATCTCCGGAAGCACGGCCTGGTAGGTCCCGGAGACCTCCGTGGCGAGCTCGAGGTCCTCGATCAGCGCCGGAATCTCGGGGTTCAGCCGCTTCAGGTAGGAGTCGAGGGTGTCGAGCGACTCGCCGAGCTTCTCGCCACGGCCCTCGAGCGCGGTGGCCAGCGCGTTGAGCGTGTTGTTGAGGTCGGCCGGCTGGATCGTGCGCAGCAGCGGGTAGAGATCACGCAGCACGGCCTGGACCTCGGTGGCCATCTTGGTCTTCTTGATGACGGCACCCGGCTGGATCGACGTGGTGAAGTCGGTGTCGGGCGGGATCAGCGAGACGTACTTCTGGCCGAAGAGGGTCTTGGGGAGGATCGCGCCGGTCACGTCCGGGTGGACCTTGCTGATCTCCTCGGGGAACAGGCCCAGGGTCAGCTCAGCGCCCTCGTCAGTCGGCTTCATGTCGAGGACCTCGCCGACGATCAGGCCACGGACCTTGACGTCGGCACGCTCGGGAAGCTGCAGACCGATCCGGTCGGCCTTCAGGGTGATCGTCTCGAACTGGGCGAACCTGTTGGTGAACTGGGCCCAGGTCAGGACCAGCGCGGCGAGGACCAGGGCGAGGAAGACGATCCCGAGGATCTTGCCCTTCTGCCTGCCCCAGGCGAGCGCCACGGCGCTCCGCTTGTGAGGCGTGGGCAGGTCGTGATGGATCTCGTCACGAGTGAGTGTCTGAGTCATCCCGCCAACCTCACCGTCGTCGTGCTGCCCCAGATCGCCATCGAGAGCATCAGGTCGAGCACGGAGACGGCGACGATGCTCGTACGCACCGCCTTACCGACCGCGACACCGACCCCTGCGGGGCCGCCTGAGGCGTTGTAGCCGTGGTAGCAGTGGATCAGGATCACCACGACCGAGAAGATCAGCACCTTGCCGAAGGACCACAGCACGTCGCCGGGCGGCAGGAAGGTGTTGAAGTAGTGGTCGTACGTCCCGGCGCTCTGCCCGTAGAAGAGCGTCACGGTGAACCGGGTGGCGACGTAGGAGGAGAGCAGACCGACCACGTAGAGCGGCACGATCGCGATCAGGCCGCCGATGATCCGGGTGGTCACCAGGAACGGCAGCGACGGGATCGCCATCACCTCGAGCGCGTCGACCTCCTCCGAGATCCGCATCGCGCCGAGCTGGGCGGTGAACCCGCAGCCGACCGTCGCGGCGAGCGCGATACCGGCGACCAGGGGCGCGATCTCGCGGGTGTTGAAGTAGGCCGACACGAAGCCGGAGAACGCGCTCGTGCCGAGCTGGTCGAGGGCGGTGTAGCCGGAGAGCCCGACCTGGGCACCGGTGAAGAAGGTCATCGCCAGGATCACGCCGACGGTGCCGCCGATGACGGCCAGCGCGCCGGAGCCGAGGGTGACCTCGGCGAGGATCCGGAGGATCTCCTTCTTGTAGCGCGTCAGGGTGCGTGGGGACCACGCGATCGCGCGCAGGTAGAAGCCGAGCTCGTCACCGAGGTGGTCGAGGCTCTTGGCAGGCTTCTGGTAGATCGCCTTGATGTTTGCCATCCGTCTCGCCTCCTCAGGTCTTGCTCGGGACGATCTGCAGGAAGATCGCAGACATCACGAAGTTGACGATGAACAGCAGCAGGAAGGTGATGACGACCGACTCGTTCACGGCGTCACCGACGCCCTTCGGACCGCCACCCGCGTTCATGCCCTTGTACGAAGCCACGATCGCCGCGATGAGACCGAAGATGAGCGCCTTCGCCAGGCCCTGCCAGAGGTCGGCCATCTGGGCCAGTGCGGTGAAGCTGGCCAGGTAGGCACCCGGGGTGCCGCCCTGGATGATGACGTTGAAGACGTAGCCGCCCATGACGCCGACGATCGAGACCAGACCGTTGAGGAAGACCGCGATCATCATCGCGGCGAGTACACGCGGGACCACCAGACGCTGGATCGGGTCGATGCCCAGAACCATCATCGCGTCGAGCTCTTCACGGATCTTCCGGGCACCGAGGTCGGCGGCGATCGCCGAACCACCGGCACCCGCGACCAGCAGCGCGGTCGCGATCGGGGCAGCCTGCTGGACGACCGCGAGGACCGCGGCCGATCCGACGAAGGACTGCGCACCGAACTGGACGACGAGTCCACCGACCTGCAGCGCGATGACCGCACCGAAGGGGATCGCGACCAGCGCGGTCGGGACGATCGTCACCGACGCGATGAACCACGCCTGCTGGATGAACTCTCGGAACTGGAAGGGGCGCCGAAACACGGCTCGCCCCACGTCCAGACCGAACGCGAAGAGTGAGCCAGCGGTCCCGATCGGCTTCAGGACCCTGGCGGCGGTCAGAGATGACATCAGTGAGGAGCCTCTGCGGGGTCTGCTTTCACTCCGCCAGGGGCCATGGCTGCATCTGCCCTGAACGATCCCGGCGGCGGGGTGACACCGTTCTCTCGGCACCAGGCGCCCGGCGGACGCTGGTACTTGCGCGGAATGCCGTTGGACGGCTCGAGCTGCATCGGGATCGGCGGCAACGGCGGCAGACCCATGTCCTTCTCGGCGGCCAGCTCGTCGGCGTCCTTCTCCTCCGACATCCCGATCGGGCCGATCGTCTGGGCGTTGAGGAACTGCCGCACCACCGGCTCCTCGGAGCTCAGCAGCATCTCGCGGGGCCCGTACATCGCCAGGTGCTTGTGGTAGAGCAGGCCGATGTTGTCCGGGACCGTACGCGTCGAGTTGATGTCGTGGGTCACGATCAGGAACGTCGCGTCGATCTGCGCGTTCAGGTCGATGAAGAGCTGGTTGATGAACGCCGTACGCACCGGGTCCAGGCCCGAGTCGGGCTCGTCGATCAGCAGGATCTCGGGGTCGAGGACCAGAGCACGCGCCAGACCGGCGCGCTTGCGCATACCGCCGGAGATCTCACCGGGGAGCTTGTTCTCCGCGCCGATCAGACCGACCAGGTCCATCTTCTCCATGACGATGTTGCGGATCTCGGACTCGCTCTTCTTCGTGTGCTCACGAAGCGGGAACGCGACATTGTCGAACAGATCCATCGAACCGAACATGGCGCCGTCCTGGAACAGCACGCCGAACAGCTTGCGCACCTCGTAGAGGTCTCGCTCCGAGCAGCTGGCGATGTCGACACCCTCGATGACCACAGAGCCCTGATCGGGCTTGATCAGACCGATCAGTGTCTTGAGAAGCACCGACTTGCCCGTGCCGGACGGCCCCAGCATCACGCTGATCTCGCCCGCAGGCAGGGTCAACGAGACATCTCTCCAGATGAGCTGCTTACCAAAGCTCTTGGTCAGCCCTTCGATCTTTACGTCTACACCCATCCGGGCCGGCTCCCTTCCTGTTCGCGGGGGTCTCCCTCAAGTCCCCTACTGCCCAACGGCGAAATGTGACGGGGGTTACGCACTTCCTGCGACACGCGTCACACTTTTGTAAACCATAGTGGCCTGCGAACGATGACGGTGATCACCACCCGAGACGAACTCCCCCAGCCAACACGTCGACGGTCGGATTGCGACCCTTCACGCCCGGTGTGTGTTCAAGATAACGAAACAAACCGCGAGTGGCTACTCGGGAGTAGCAACCCGCGGCTCGAATGATCGCACTGCTGCGCTGCAGTCTGACCGATCTGTTGCGGAACTGTGTCCGCGATGTAGAAAGCCCGGGCCCGGCGGAATCCGCCGAACCCGGGCTCTCGAGGGCCGAAGCCCTCAGATCACTTGACGGTGACCGTGGCGCCGGCGGCCTCGAGGGCCTCCTTCGCCTTGTCAGCGGTCTCCTTGTTGGCGGCCTCGAGGACAGCCTTGGGGGCACCCTCGACGAGCTCCTTGGCCTCCTTCAGGCCGAGGGAGGTCAGGGCGCGCACCTCCTTGATGACGTTGATCTTCTTGTCGCCAGCGGCCTCGAGGATGACGTCGAACTCGTCCTTGGCCTCCTCAGCGGCGGCGGCCGGGGCGCCCGGGGCGCCAGCGGCGGCGACGGCAACCGGAGCAGCGGCGGTGACGCCGAAGGTCTCCTCGAACTCCTTCACGAACTCGGAGAGCTCGATGAGGGTGAGCTCCTTGAAAGCGTCGAGCAGCTCGGCGGTGGTGAGCTTCGCCATGATGGCATTTCCTTTCGTGGTGGCATCCCGGCGTTTCGCCCGCCGGGGACCGGGTTACAGGTGGTGTGGACCGAAGCCTTCTCAGGCCTCGGCGGTCGCCTCGGCCTCAGCAGCCGGGGCCTCCTCGGCGGCGGCCGGCGTACCAGCACCACCTGCGAGGATCGAGGGGTCCTCCGCGGCCTTGGCCTCGAGAGCGGCAGCGAGCTGCGCGGTCTTCGAGGGCAGAGCGTTGAAGGCGTAGAGCGCCTGCGACAGCGTTGCGGTGAACGCGCCGGCAAGCTTGGCGAGCAGGACCTCGCGCGACTCGAGGTCGGCAAGCTTGCCAACCTCAGCAGCGTCGATGGCCTTGCCGTCGAGGTACCCGCCCTTGATGACAAGGTTGGGGTTGGCCTTGGCAAAGTCACGCAGACCCTTGGCCGCCTCGACGACGTCACCCTTGATGAAGGCGATCGCGGTCGGGCCGGTCAACAGGTCGTCGAAGCCTTCGATGCCGCTCTGGGAGGCAGCGATCTTGGCCAGCGTGTTCTTGACCACGGCGTAGTTTGCGTTCTCACCGAGCGAGCGGCGAAGAGTCTTCAGCTCGCCCACGGTGAGACCACGGTACTCGGTCAGCACGGCACCGCTGGAGGCGCTGAACTCGTCAGCGATCTCCGCGACGGCAGCCTGCTTGTCAGCCCGCGCCATGGGTCTCCTTCTTCCGGGAATCGATCCCACCGGCGAGGGGCCCTGAATGACAAACGCCCCGAGCGCAGGCTCAGGGCGTGACGTACGTTCTCGTCGTGCTCTTCACCTACGCTGGCCGTCCGCATCCTGCGGAACCTTCGATCGAGTGCATGCGCACCTGACAACCGGCGGTCTCTGGTTTCAGACAACAATTATGCGTACGCCGCAGGGTGCCGCCAAATCGGCGGGCAGTACCTTGGCGGCATGGAGAGCCACACCTTCGGAAGGATCGGGCGCTCGGCGTCCGTCATCGGTCTCGGCACCTGGCAGCTCGGCGCCGACTGGGGCGAGGTCAGCGAGTCCGATGCGCTGGCGGTGCTCGAGGCCGCGGTGAGCGACGGGGTGACCTTCCTCGACACCGCCGACGTCTATGGGGACGGCCGGAGCGAGCAGGTGATCGGTCGGTTCCTGCGGTCGCACGACGGCATCTTCGTCGCGACGAAGATGGGGCGCCGGGTGGACCAGGTGCCCGCCAACTACACCCTGGCTGCCTTCCGCGAATGGCTGGACCGCTCGCGCACCAACCTCGGGGTCGACACCATCGACCTCGTGCAGCTGCACTGCCCGCCGTCGGAGACGATCGAGTCCGCGGCCACCTATGACGCGCTGGACACCCTGGTCTCGGAAGGGGTGATCGCTGCGTACGGCGTCAGCGTGGAGACCTGTGACCAGGCGCTGGCCGCGATCGCCAGGCCCCACGTGGCCTCCGTCCAGATCATCCTGAACGCGTTCCGGCTCAAGCCCCTGGATCTCGTGCTTCCGGCGGCCGCGGAGGCCGGTGTCGGGATCATCGCGCGGGTGCCGCTCGCCTCCGGGCTGCTGTCGGGGCGCTACTCGGAGTCGACGACCTTCGCCGCCGACGACCACCGCACCTACAACCGCCACGGCGAGGCCTTCGACGTCGGCGAGACCTTCTCCGGCGTCGACTACGCCACCGGGGTCGAGGCCGCCCAGGAGTTCGCCGCCCTGGTCGCCTCGCACGGCCCCGCCGGCGCCACCCCCGCCCAGGTCGCCCTCGCCTGGGTCGCCCAGCAGCCCGGCGTCACCACCGTCATCCCCGGCGCCCGCAACACGGCCCAGGCCCACGCCAACTCCGCCGCCGGCTCGCTGCCTGCGCTCTCCGATGCGCTGCTCTCCGGCGTACGTCAGATCTACGACACCCACTTCCGCGAGGCCGTCCACCCGCGCTGGTGACACCCCTCGCCGAGGCGTCACCCCGGCCGGCCGAGACGTCTCGGCGCTCCGGTCGTCTCGCACGGCGTACAAATAGTGAGCCTTGGTAATGAATCGGGCAGAGTAAAGGGGTGACGACGGAGACGACGACGGAGTTCCGGTTCCGAGACATCGCGCTGGTGGCGTACGCGCCCTCGATCGTCAGCTCCATGGGGCACGGTGCGGTGATGCCGGTCCTGGCGCTTCGGGCCTCCGACCTGGGCGCGGACGCGTCCATGGCGGCGTTCGTCGTCGCGCTGCTCGGGATCGGGTCGCTGGCCACCTCGTTGCCGGCCGGGTCGCTGGTGGCGCGGATCGGCGAGCGACGGACGCTGATGGGCGCCGGAGCCCTCGACGCGGTCGCGATGACCGTGGCGTTCCTCAGCAGCTCGGTCGCCGTACTCGCCATCGCCGTGTTCGTGAGCGGGATGAGCTGGACGGCGTTCCTGATCGCGCGGCAGGGCTTCCTCATCGACGCGACCCCGCCCTCCCACCGGGCGCGGGCGATGTCGCTGCTGGGCGGGTCGTTCCGGCTCGGGGTCTTCGTCGGACCGCTGCTCGGCGCCGGTCTCATCCACGCTTTCGGACTCCCCGTCGTCTTCCTGTTCGCCGCCGCGATGTCGCTGTGCTCGGCGGTGATCGGCGGCTGGATGCCCGAGCTCGGCCACACCCGCTCGCGCGAGCAGGGGCATCTGAGCGTACGCAGCGTGCTGTGGACCTACCGCCGGACCTTCGCCACCCTGGGGGTGGCGGTCGTGATCATCGGGATCTCGCGGTCCGTACGCACCGGGCTGCTGCCGCTCTGGGCCGACCACATCCACCTCGAGGCCTCGGTGGTCTCGCTGCTCTTCGCCGGGGCGGCTCTGGTCGACATCGCCCTCACTCTCCCCGGCGGGTGGCTGCTCGACCACCGCGGGCGTCAGGTCGTGGCGATCCCGGTGGTGCTCGCCGTCGGCCTCGGCTGTCTGCTGCTTCCCCTCACCCACGACGCGCTCAGCCTGGGCGCGGTGATGGCGCTGATCGCCATCGGAAACGGCCTCGGCTCGGGGATCGTGATGACGCTCGGCGCCGATGCCGCACCTGAGGACGGACGCGCCCAGTTCCTCGGCGGCTGGCGGCTGTGCGGCGACCTGGGCGGCACCGGCGGACCGCTCCTGGTCTCCGGTCTGGCCGCGGTCTTCTCGATCGCCGCCGCGCCGGTCGCGCTCGGGCTCTTCTCGCTCGCCGGGACAGTCTGGGTCGGCTACTGGATCGGCCGCGCCGACCGCGCTCGCCTAGGGCACGATCGCGCGTGAGAGCGCTTCGGCCAGGGCTGCCTCGTCACCGGTGACCGTCAGCTCGCCGGTCCGGGGCGACGTACGACCCCAGAGCAGGAGCGCCAGGTCGTGGGCGGATCCGGTGACGGACACCTTCTGCACCGCGTTCGGAGCCCCGATCGCCCAGGTGCGGTCGATGTCGGTCGCGGTCAGCTCGATGCGGGTGACGACCTTTCGCGTGCGCTTCAGGGCTATCTGGCGGGGGTACATCACGGTCAGCACCTCGTCGACCGTGTCGGCCCAGAGCTCCGGGGTCGCCTCGGGTGCGTCGAGCCCGAGCGCAGCCCGGATGTCCCAGAGGTGGATCAGGGTCTCGTGCACCTGACGCCGGAACCAGAACGAGACCGGCCCTCGGCCGTCCTCGGTCAACCCGTTGAGGATCCGGCCGGTCGCCTCGGGCCCCAGCGTCGAGAGCGTCTCGCGCAGCTCGCCCGCCTGCTCCTCGTAGGCCGCGACCAGGTCCAACGGGACCGGCAGCGGCTCCTCGTCCTCGTCGCGCGCCATCGCCGCCGCCCAGTGGTGCACCCCCGCCAGATGGTCGGCCAGGTCCCCTACCGACCAGTCGTCGCAGGACGGAACCGGCACGTCCGGGTCGGCCTGCCTCAGCGCGGCCGCGAACTCGCCCTGCAGCACACCGAGGGTCACGAGGTAGTCATCAGGCGTCGGCACGTCGCAGACCCTACCGACCGCGAAGGTCGGTCTCAGCAGGACCAGGCCGCCCTGGACTACTTCTGGCGGGCGCGGTGGGCAGCCGCCTTCACCCGACTTTGGCAGCGGGTGGAGCAGAACCGGCGGCCGGCGTTCTTGGAGGTGTCGACGAAGACCCGGTCGCACGGGTCGGCCTGGCAGACGCCGAGACGGCCGGCCAGGTCGGAGCCGATCGCCAGCGCGAGGCCCGCGGCGATTCCCGCGCCCCAACCGATGACGAGGCCGGGATCGCGTCCATGGAAGTGCAGCGCCCAGCCTCCCCCTCGGGCCCGGTCGAGCTGCGGGACCGAGCCCATCTCACGCATGAGCGCGTTGACCGCGGTCGCGGCGGTGTCGAGGTCGCCACCAGCCGCCGCCTCGAACACGACGCGCAGGGACTCGGCGAGCGCGACCATCCCGTCGGCATCGGCCTCCACGACCTGGGGCTGGTAGTCGGGACGGGCGAGCAGGTCGCCGACGACCCCCGCTCGCCGGCCGGAGGGAGGCGGCTGCACCGGGCGGGTGCCGTCATGCCCCGGGGTCAAGGCGTTGACGAGCTTGCACGCCTGCTCGGTCACGGTATGCACGTGACTGTCGAAATGTATTTGACCAGTCACGAACTCAGGTCCTACCGTCTCAGGCATGACCGTCATTCAACCATTGACCAGTCACCGAGGCACGCGGTGGCCGCGATCCCTTGTCGTGTTGGTCATCGCCCGGGCGGTGAACCGGCTGGGTTCCTTCGCCATGGCCTTCATGGCGGTCGCCCTGGTCGAGGTGCACGGGGCCTCGCTCGCCACGGCCGGCGCCGTGGTGACGGCCTTCGGTGTCGCCACCATCCCCTCGAGGCTGCTCGGCGGCTGGATGGCCGACACGGTGGGTCGCCGGCCGACCATCGTCGCGGGCCTCGTCGCCTGTGCGGTGGCCCAGTTGGTCATCGCCGCGTCGTCAGGGATCGCCGGGGCACTGATCGGCGCCACGCTGCTCGGGTTGGCGTACGAGATCTACGAACCCGCGTCCCAGGCGCTGATCGCGGAGTCGGTGGATGTCGAGCGGCGGCCGGAGGCGTACGGACTCTATGGCGCCGCCATGGCTGTCGCCGGTGTCGCGGCAGGAGCAGTGGCCGCCCTCGTGGGCGGCATCGACCTGCGCCTGCTCTTCGTCGCCGACGCGGTCACGTGCCTGTGCGCCGCGGGGCTCGTCCTCGCGCTCGTACGCGACACCACGACCCGGGGCGAGGGCCGGCAGCGGTCCGGACCGAGCCCGTGGCGCGACCGCCGGCTGATGACGATGCTTGCGCTCGGTACCGGGTTCGCCACCGCCTGGATCCTGAGCACGATCGCGCTCCCGCTGACCGTCTCCGCCCGCGGGCACGACGCCGCGGCCACCGGCTGGCTGCTCGTGGTCGCCGCGCTCGTCACGATCGCCGGCCAGCGCCTGCTCCGGGGCGCCGCCGCCCGACCCTTCACGCTCATCCGCGCGGGCCTGGTCCTGATGCCTGTCGGCTTCGCCGTCATCGCGTACGCAGCACCGCTGCCACTCCTCGCACTCGGCTCCGCGATCGTGGCCCTCGGCGAGGTCCTCCTCCTGGGGCCACCGATCGCGCTCGTGGCCGGCCTGGCGGCGACCGACGGCTCGCGGGCGGGCTACCTGGCGGCGTACGGGACCTGTTGGGGGATCGCGCAGACGATCGGGCCGATGCTGGCGACCGGCCTGTTGTCGCACGGGGTGCCGACGGTCTGGCTCACCGGCGCGGTTCTCTGCCTCGCGCTGGCCATGGTCACCGCACCCGTGGCGCGCGTGATGTACACCGCGGTACCTCGGTGAACATCACGCCTCAGAGCACCCGGGAGAGAAACGCTCGGGTGCGCTCGTGCTGGGGGTTGCCGAGGACGTCGGCCGGGAGGCCCTCCTCGACGATCACACCGCCGTCCATGAAGACGACCTTGTCGGCGACCTCACGGGCGAAGCCCATCTCGTGAGTCACCACCATCATGGTCATACCCTCGGCGGCCAGGTCCTTCATGACGGCCAGAACATCGCCGACGAGCTCCGGGTCCAGCGCGGAGGTCGGCTCGTCGAAGAGCATCATGTCGGGGTTCATCGACAGCGCCCGAGCGATGGCGACGCGCTGCTGCTGGCCACCGGAGAGGTGGGCCGGGTAGGCGTCGGCCTTGTCCGAGAGCCCGACCTTCTCCAGGTTGGCCCGAGCGATCTCCAGCGACTCGGCCTTACCGCGCTTGAGCACCTTCTCCTGAGCGACCGTCAGGTTGCGCAGCACGGTCATGTGCGGGAACAGGTTGAACTGCTGGAAGACCATCCCGATCCTGGCGCGCAACGCGTCGACGTCGGCGTCCGGATCCGTGATCTCCTCGCCCTCGACCAGGATCGTGCCGCTGGTCGGCTCCTCGAGCATGTTCACGCAGCGCAGCAGCGTCGACTTGCCGGACCCGGACGGCCCGACCACGCAGACGACCTCGCCCCGGCCGATGTGGAAGTCGATGCCCTTGAGCACCTCGTTGTCGCCGAAGTACTTGTGCAGCTGTTGTACGTCGATCGCGGCGGCGCCACGATCGGAGGTCGTCTGGGTCATCAGCGGGCCTTCCCGGACTTGGCTTCCATGCGGCGTACGACGATCGAGAGCGGCACCGTGATCAGCAGGTAGCACAGCGCGATGGTGACCATCGGGGTCAGGTTGGCGTTGGCGTTCATCGCCTCGCGACCGAAGGCGGTGAGCTCGTACTCGTCCAGCGACAACCCGAGGATGTAGACCAGCGAGGAGTCCTTGGTGAGCAGGATCAGCTCGTTGGTCAGCGGGGGCAGGATCACCCGGAACGCCTGCGGGAGCACGATGGTGACCATCGCTCGCGTGTGCGTCATGCCCAGCGTGCGCGCTGCCTCGTACTGACCCTTCGGCACCGCCTGGATGCCGGCCCGGATCGTCTCGGCCATGTAAGCGCCGCCGACCAGACCCAGCGCCAGAGTGACGGTGGCGAGGTTGGAGAGCTGGACTCCGAAGGCCAGCGAGAGTCCGAGTCCGAGCACCAGGAACACGACCAGCGCCGGCAGCCCGCGGAAGAGCTCGATGATGCCGGTCGAGATCCACCGGTACGGACCGACGCTCGAGAGCCGCATCAGCGCCAGGACCAGGCCGAGCGCGAGTCCGAAGGCGAAGCCGCACGCGGTGTAGATGACCGTGTTCTTGAGAGCGATCACGATGACATCGGGGAACTGTGCCCGCGCGATGTCCAGGTCGAAGAACGCGCGCCTGATCTCACCCCAGTCCGCGACCAGGGCCAGGACCACGACCAGCAGCACCAGCACGGCGTACTGGATGTATCGGACGAGCGCCGCGCGCTTGCGCGGCGACATCCGCTTCTTGGGAACTACTGCCGTGCCCGTCACTGGGCGGCAGCCTCCCCGAACCACTTCTTGTAGACCTCGTCGTAGGCGGCCTTGTCGTTGATGCCCTTGTTGAGCACCTCGATCAGCTTGTCGTTGCCGTTCTTCTTCACCGAGAAGCCGTACGCCTCACCGGTCTGGAACTCACTGGTGATCTCCATGTCGGTGTTCTCCTTGACGAAGTCGTAGAGAAGACCGTTGTCGTTGACGCCGGCGTCGGCCTTGCCGGACTTGACCGCCTGCATCATCAGCGCAGAGTCCTCGAGCGTGATGATCTTGGCGTCATCGGGAGCGTTCTCCTTGACGTAGTCGGCGCCCGTCGTCGCCTCCTGGACCGCGATGGTCTTGCCGCCGAGGTCGTCGAGCGAGGCGTAGCCCGCGCCCTTCTTGGTCATCAGGGCCTGGGTCGCCTCGAAGTAGGGCTCGGAGAAGTCCATGACCCCCTCCCGCTCCTCGGTGATCGTCATCGCGCCGGCGGCGACGTCACACTTGCCGGAGTTGAGGGCCTCACCGGAGACGATGGTCTCCCAGCCGATGTTGACGACCTCGGTCTCGAGCTTCTCAGCATCGGCCGCGATCTTGAGCACGTCGATGTCGAAGCCGACGACCTCGCCGCCCTCGTTGAACTCGAACGGCTTGTAGGGAAGGTGCGTGCAGATGGTCAGGGTGTCGGCCTTGACCAGCTTCGCACCCGACGTCGAAGTGCCACCCTCGTCGCCGCCACCGCAGGCGGCGAGCGCCAGCCCCAGGGCAGGAACGGTCAGGACAGCAGCGAACTTCCGCAGATTCATGCGGGGCACTCTACGACGCTTTGGACGACGATGGCCCGCCACCCCTCGGGGTGGCGGGCCATCAGAGCGATATGAGGATCGCCTACTGCAGACCGCTGCGTGGATCTCGACCCGCTTCGCGGCTTCGCAAGCTCAGCCGCTGCGCTGGCGCCCTTCGGGCGCCTTACTCCCTCGCTCGGCGCGAACGGACGAGCAAGCTCGCCGTTCGACCTCACTCAGTCGTCACGCTCGATCCCTTCGCGTTCTCCCGGCGCAAGCGCCATGAGAGGCTCAGGCCTCGTCCTCGCCCGCGACGTTCTTGATGCGGTTGGGGTCGACCTGGACACCGGGGCCCATGGTGGTCGAGACGGTGACCTTCTTCAGGTAGCGGCCCTTGGAGGAGGACGGCTTCAGACGAAGCACCTCCTCGAGAGCAGCGGCGTAGTTCTCGGCGAGCTGGGCCTCGGAGAAGGAGGCCTTGCCGATGATGAAGTGAAGGTTGGCGTGGCGGTCGACCCGGAAGTCGATCTTGCCGCCCTTGATGTCGGTCACGGCCTTGGCCGGGTCCGGGGTGACGGTGCCGGTCTTCGGGTTCGGCATGAGGCCACGGGGGCCGAGCACGCGGCCGAGGCGGCCGACCTTGCCCATCATGTCGGGGGTCGCGACGACGGCGTCGAAGTCGAGCCATCCGCCGGAGACCTTCTCGATGAGCTCGTCGCCACCGACGACGTCCGCGCCGGCCTCGCGAGCGGCCTCGGCCTTGTCCGGAGCAGCGGCGAAGACGATGACGCGCATCGTCTTACCGGTGCCGTGGGGCAGGCTGACGGTGCCGCGCACCATCTGGTCGGCCTTACGGGGGTCGACACCGAGACGCATGACGACGTCAACGGTCTCGTCGAACTTCTTCTTGCTGGAAGACTTGGCGATCTTGATCGCGGCCAGCGGGGCGTACAGCTCGTTCTGGTCGAACGTCTCCGACGCCGCGCGGTAGGTCTTGCTGCGCTGCATGGTGATTCCTTCGGTAGTTAAGAGGAGATGTGGTTAGCGAGCCAGCGCGGCTCTCCCACGTATCAGTCGGTGGTGACGCCCATGGAGCGGGCGGTGCCCTCGACGATCTTCATCGCTGCGTCGATGTCGTTGGCGTTGAGGTCGGGCAGCTTGGTGGTCGCGATCTCGCGCACCTGGTCCTTGGTCAGCTTGCCGACCTTGTCCTTGTGCGGGACGGACGAGCCCTTCTTCAGACCGGCGGCCTTCTTGATCAGCTCAGCGGCCGGCGGGGTCTTCGTGATGAAGGTGAACGAGCGGTCCTCGTAGATGGTGATCTCGACGGGGATGACGTTGCCGCGCATGGACTCGGTCTGGGCGTTGTACGCCTTGCAGAACTCCATGATGTTGACGCCGTGCGGACCGAGCGCGGTACCGACCGGCGGGGCCGGGGTCGCGGAGCCGGCCTGCAGCTGCACCTTGACGAGCGCTGCGATCTTCTTCTTCGGAGGCATTCTTGAGATCTCTTCCTTCTCGTGGTCATGACGAAGCCGCTGGTACGTTCGGCCTCTGCCACCTGCTGTGTTGCTCTCGCAACTGGTCAATTGTCCGTGATCCGCGCGGGTTCACGAAATCAGCGCAGGGCGGCCCACTGAGTGAGACCCCCTGAGTGACGGACAACACTCCTCTTGGCATACTCCCCCAGGGATTTACAAAGGGAGCTCAATTGTTCAACCGACGTCTGTCCATGTTTGCCGCGCTCGTGCCGCTGACAGCGCTCTCGGCGGCGTGGACCGCCGCCGCCACCGGCGCCGGGTTCGATCCGGTCCAGCCCGTGACGCTGCCGGGCGGCGAGACCCTGGTGACGTCAGCGATCGACCAGCCCGCGAGCGTCACCGAGCCCGCGCCCGCACAAGGAGCCCGCAAGGGTGCCCGAACCGGCACGATCGCAGTCGCGATGGCGCAGGGAAGCGACATCCCGATGCCGGCGCTGGCCGCCTACCAGCGTGCGGCCGCCGTCGTCACCACCGCCGACCGGGCCTGTGCCCTCGACTGGACGCTGCTCGCCGCCGTCGGGATGGTCGAGTCCGACCACGGGCGCCTCAAGAGCAGCCGGCTCGACGACTCGGGCAAGGCCTCTCCCGCCATCTACGGCCAGACGCTGACCACCACCGCCGGCGACCCGGCGCCCGACACCGATGCCGGCGCGGTCGACAAGCTCACCAGCGGCGACCGGGCCGTCGGCCCGATGCAGTTCATCCCCTCGACCTGGCCCCTGGTGGCCGTCGACGGCGACGGCGACGGCGTACGCGACCCGCAGGACATCGACGACGCCGCCCTCGCCGCCGCCGTCTACCTCTGCTCCGGCGACGACGACGTCTCCACCGACAAGGGGAAGCAGGCCGCGCTCACCCGCTACAACCGCAGCCAGGCGTACGTCTCCACCGTCCTGAAGATCGCCAAGGGCTATGCCGACAGCCCCTACGGCGGCGACGACATCGAGCTCGCCGCCGCGCCCGCGCACGCCGAGCCCAAGTCCGGGCGCCCGGGCCCCAACGCGACGAAGCGGGCCGACAAGAAGCCCGGGAACAAGAAGCACCACGCCACCACACCGAAGCCGAGCGCCGGCGCCCGACCGTCGAGCGAGCCGAGCTCGAGCCCCTCGACGAGCCCCAGCCCCAGCGCCACCCCGACCGACGACGGCAGCTGGGCCTCGATCCCCGAGAGACGTGCGATCTGCGGCGCCGAGCTGGCCTCCCGCTTCCCCGACCTCGCCGCCGGCTGGGACACCAACCGAGCCGTCGACTCCTGCAGCATCCGGCTCCTCGGCAAGACCGTCACCCAGGCCAACGCCGCCGCTCCCGGAGTCGTCACCGACATCACCGGGTACGTCGAGTGGCTGATCAAGACGCTGCCGTAGCCTGACCGTTGGTCGAGCGCCGGCCCTCACCGCCTGCAACTTCCACACACATGAACGGAAGTGGCCAGGCCTGGACGAGTGGGTCGGCCGGCGATCACTCTCCTTGACAGGTGGCCAACGCGTCTTCGGCCTTCGTCACCGCACCTTCGGCGGCGTCGAGCTTCTTCTCCGCAGCCGCCACGGCGGCCTCCGCCTTTGCCTCCTTGGCGGTGAGGTCGGCAGCCTTCGCGGTGAGCTCCGCAGACTTCGCCATGATGTCCGCGAACGCAGCAGCATCCTCAGCGCTGGTGCCCATGGTCGCGGCGTCAGCCATTTCGCCGACCTTGTCGGCCTCTGCCCCCGCCTTCTCCGCTGCGGCGGACGCCTTGGCGAGCGCTGCCTCCACGTTCTCGGCCTCGGCCTGCAGCGGCGTGACTGCCGCCTCTGCCGTCTTGACCGCCGCCTCCTCCACCGGGCATGAGGCTGCGCCCGGCTCCGATCCGGCACCGCACGCGGCGAGAAGGGGCATGGCGACAGCGGCGAACGACACCGCGATCCGAGTCCTGATGGGCACGTTCATCGTGGGGCTCACTCTCAATCTGGCGACGACATCGATCGGGGACAGATCGCCACCGGTGGGCTGGCCCGAGACGAGCCCGCCCGGCAGCATCCCGGGCAGGCTAAACGGCATTCATCTGCGCCGCATCGGCAAATCAGCCGGCCGGTACGAAATCGCGGAACGCCCGGGCTTTGTG
>NZ_JBHWLY010000046.1:0-47522 GCF_042730435.1 Nocardioides sp. NPDC059952
GGGGCCCCGGGGGCCCCCCCCCCGGGGCGGGGCGGGGCGCGGGGGGCCCCCGGGCTTCTTGGGGCTCACCCCCCCCCGGGGCGGGGGGGGCGTACACCCCCCCCCCCCCCCTCTCGGCGTCATCTCGGTGTCACATCACCGGTATTACATCGCCGGCGGCGGTGGCGGCGTCTGCGCGGTGAGCATCTCGGCCCGCCGGCCCGCGAAGAACGCGAACTCGTCGGGGTGGGTGTTGATCCAGAACCCGGTCCCGAGGCCGTCGAGGACCGCGGCGGCCGCCTGCTTCGGCGTGATCCCGCCCTGCTCGAGGTAGCCCTGCATGGTGTGCTGCCAGATGTCGCTGCCGGGGGAGCCGTCGGCGACGTACGCGTCCTCGAAGATCCGGGTACGCACCGCGCCGGGGCACACCACCGACACCGCGACCTGCGGGTGCTGCTCGAGGCACTCCAGGTAGGCGCACTCGGTCAGCGCGAGCACCGCGTGCTTCGAGGCGTGGTAGGCCGAGTTGAGCGGGGCGGTCGCCAGCGCGCCGACCGAGGCCACGTTCACCACGTACGACGGTGCCGGGTCGGCACCCATCCGCGGCACGAACGAGCGCAGGCCGTGGAAGACGCCGCTGACGTTGACGTCCAGCAGGCGCCGCCACCGCTCGGGCGGCAGGTCCCAGATCCGGCCGACGGTCTCGACACCGGCGTTGTTGACGAGCAGCGCCACCGGGCCGTACGCCTCCACAGCGGCATCGGCCAGCCGGTCGACCGCGTCGGCGTCGGTGACGTCGGTCGGCACCGCGAGCGCCTCGGCCCCGCTCGCGCGCAGCCCCTCGGCGACCTCCTCGACCCGGTCGGCGTCCACGTCGGCGAGCACCACGCGCATGCCGCGCGCGGCCGCCTCCTCGGCGAGCCCCTGGCCGATGCCGCTGCCGGCTCCGGTGATGACGGCCGTACGGCCCTGCAGTTCTGCCATCGCTCTCATCCTTCGCTCTCGAGCACCGGGATGGTGCCGTCCGTCGCTGCCTGCGCGATGCTGGCGCGCAGCTCCTCGCACACCGGGTGGCGGCCCTGGAAGGGGTCGCCGGGGTCCCAGGACCGGCACGCGGCCATCGCCGACTGCGACCACTGCACCGAGGTCTGCTGCCAGCTGCTCTTCCGGGCGAGCACCGCCGCGCCGCACGCCCGGCAGCTGACCGGGTGCATCGGGGCGTCGGCGAGGCGGTTGTCGGGACGTACGGTCATCAGGCGTCCTGCTCCTGCGCCCGGCGTGCCAGGTTCTCCTCGACCTCGCGGCGCCACGCCTCGTTCGGCCGGGCGGTGTCGAGCTCGAACTCGAAGCGCTCGGTCATCTCCGGGGTGATGTCGTCGAGGTCGGTGTAGAACTGCTCGTACCAGCGGCGCAGCTGGTAGACCGGCCCGTCCTCCTCGCACAGCAGCGGGTTGTCGATGCGGGTCTTGTTCTTCCAGATCTCGACGTCCTGCTCGAACCCGAGCCGCACCGTGTCGACCATCTTCTGGGTCAGCCGCTCGGCCTCCTCCGGGTCCTCCGGGCCGCCGTCGGGCCGCTCCATGCTGATGCCGTACATCAGGACGAAGGAGTTCTCGTCGATCGGGTAGTGGCAGTTGATCAGCACGGTCTTCACGTCGCCGTCGGCGTAGTGGTAGAGCAGGTCGTCGATCATGAACGACGGGCCATGGTAGGTCGCCGCCGAGGTGTTGCCGAGCCGCTTGGGTGCCCCGATCTTCTTCTCCGCGGGCCGCATGTCGTCGCGGTTGATGCCCTTCTGGAGCTGGGTGGCGGTGTGAGCCTCGAAGACGTTCTTGAAGTACGTCGGGAAGCCGTGGTGCACGTAGAAGAAGTGCGCCATGTCGACCAGGTTGTCGATGATCTCGCGGCAGTTGGTCTCCACCCGGGTCTCGTACCAGGCCCAGTCGGTCCACCCCGGGGTGCCCGGACCGCCGTCGATGGGCGGGATCACCTGCTCCGGGATCGGCGGGTTGCCCTCGGGGTCGTTCCAGACGAACACCAGACCGTCCTGCAGCATCGTCGGCCACGCCTGCGTGCGGGCCCGCATCGGCACTCGACGGGAGTACGGGATCTGCTTGCAGCGTCCGTCGCCGCCCCACCGCCAGTCGTGGAACGGGCAGGCGATCTCGTCGCCCTTGATCGTGCCCTGGGAGAGGTCTCCGCCCATGTGCCGGCAGTAGGCGTCGAGGACCTTCAGGCTGCCCGAGCTGTCCGCGAAGACGGCCAGCTTCTTGCCGAAGGCGGTGATGGAGTGCGGCTTCCCGTCACGGAAGGTGCGCTCCAGGCCGATGCAGTGCCACCCCCGGGCGAATCGGGTCGGCGCCGCCTCGTACTCGATCCGGCGCACCTGGCCGCCATCGGTTTCGAGCACTGTGGTTTCCAGCACGGACATGTCGGCTCCCAAACGTCGCGGTTGTTCCCTACCCCTGCAGGCTCGCCCGAGAACGGTCGCGGGCAACGGCTCCGTCCCACTGGGCAGGACCTGGCTCGGCGCGAGGTGGGCACCCGGGTGCAACCTGCGGGCAAGGGAGCCGTATGCGCTCCGTCCAACGGCAGGAGGGAAGCAGATGACGACGTACGAGACGGGCGGCCGGGTCGCCGGCCGGACGGTGATCGTGACCGGCGCGGCACGGGGGATCGGGGCCGCGTGCGCGCGGCGCCTGGTCGCCGAGGGCGCCCGGGTGGTGGTGGCCGACCTGCTGGTCGAGGAGGGCAAGCAGGTCGTCGCCGAGCTCGGTGACGCGGCTCTGTTCGTGGAGCTCGACGTGACCAGCGAGTCGGCCTGGCAGGACGCCGTACGCCAGGCCGAGGAGACCTTCGGGCCGGTCACCGGCCTGGTCAACAACGCGGGCGTCGTGCACGTCGACCCGATCGAGGAGCTCAGCGAGTCCGACTACCGCAAGGTGATCGACGTCAACCAGGTCGGGGTCTTCCTCGGCATGAAGGCCGTCATCGGCTCGATGAAGCGTGCCGGCACCGGATCGATCGTCAACATCTCCTCGATCGGCGGGATCATCGCGTTCCCGCGGATCCTCGGCTACGTCGCGTCCAAGTGGGCCGTACGCGGCATGACGAAGGCCGCAGCCCAGGAGTTCGGCCCCCACGGGGTGCGGGTCAACTCGGTCCACCCCGGCGTGGTGTCCTCGGAGATGACCGCCGACTCCGACCGCTCCCACGGGATGGTGGACCACCAGCCGCTGGCGCGGGAGGCGGACGCCGACGAGATCGCGAGCCTGGTGCTCTTCCTGATCTCGGACGAGTCCAGCTTCTCCACCGGGTCGGAGTTCGTCGCCGACGGCGGCTACATCACCGCATGAGGCGACCGGACGACTGGATCGGGCACGATCTCGGCCGGCACCGGGTGAGCTGGACCGACCGCGACGCGATCCTCTACGCGCTCTCGGTGGGTGCCCGCGCCGACCGGCTGGACCTGGTGTTCGAGGAACGGCTCCGGGTCCTGCCGGCCTTCGCCCTCACCCTGGCGCAATGGGCCCCGGACGCTCTGGGAGCGGCCGGCGCGTTCGACCCGACCCGGGCCGTACACGGCTCGCAGCGCCTGGAGATGAAGGCGCCGTTGCCGGCCTCGGGCGACCTGGAGATGTCTGCCCGGGTCACCGGGGTGTGGGACAAGAGCGCGGGCGCGGTCTTCGACATCGAGGTGGCGAGCGACCACTTCGTCGCGACCTGGTCGATCCTTGCCCTCGGCCGCGGCGGCTTCGGCGGAGATCGTGGCCCCGTACGTCCTCCCGACCCGGTCGAGGAGGCCGCCTGGTCGACGGTCGTCGAGATCCCCGCGAACGCCGCCGCCCTCTACCGCCTCAACGGCGACCGGCACCAGATCCACATCGATCCCGCGGCCGCGGCCGCGATCGGTCAGCCGCGGCCGATCCTGCACGGACTGGCCACGCTGGCGCTCGCCTCGCTCGCCGTCGCCGAGCAGACCTCGCGGCACCCGGCCGACATGGAGCTCCTCGAGGGGCGGTTCAGCTCGGTGGTCTTCCCGGGCGAGGCCGTCAGGGTCGAGGGGTGGGCCAACGGGGGCTTCAGCGTGTCCACCGCCCGGGGCGTCGCCATCGCCGGCGGCCGCTGCGGGTTCTGAGACACAGGAGGGGCGGGTGGCTGACCGCCACCCGCCCCGTTCTCCATGTCGGTCAGTACCGGACCTTGACGGCCTCACCGGTCACGGGATCGATCTCGTAGTAGTACGACGTCGGGTCGCCGGGCCGCGGGTCCGGGCTCACCTTCCACTCCGTGCACACCAGCGTGCCGTCGCGCTGGAGGCGGGCCTTGATCATCTCGGTGTTGCCCGGGAACCGGTCCGAGAACGGCAGCTCCGGCTCGTTGGCGCAGGTCTCGGGCAGCATGAGCCCGAAGATGCCGCCGTGGGCCACGACGACGCCGGTTCCCCGGTCGTCGCGGTGCTCGCGTACGTACCGCGCCCACCACGGCCGCCAGCGCTCCTGGACGTCGTAGAAGTCCTCCTCGCCGCCGAACGAGTCGTCGCGGGTGCTCGGGTCCATGACCCAGCTCGCCAGGATGCGACCGGCCACCGCGGGATCCTTCGACGGCAGCTCGACCTCCCGGATGTCCTCGTCGGCCAGGACCGGTACGTCGTGGTCCGCGGCCACGCCGTCGGCGGTCTGATACGTACGCACCATGATCGAGGAGTCGACCGACGAGATCCTCTCCTCGTCGAGGAAGTCGACCAGCTTCGCGGCCTGCGCGATGCCCGTGGCCGAGAGCTCTTCCTCCGGTGCCGGGTAGGTGGAGTGGGCGTGGCGTACGAACAGGATCTCGTAGCCCGGGCCACCGGCCCGAGGCTTCGGGTCGGCACCGGCTTCACGGGCGACCGCGAGCGGCAGCGTGGCAAGAACAGCGAGCGAGGCGCCGAGGGCGCACAGTCGGGTACGGCGATTCATGGGACCTCCAGGTCTGGGAAGCGACGTCCGAGGATCGACACGGGAGCGACCCTCGGACGCGCGCTGTCCCGATCACCAGGACAAGCCGTCGAACGACCTCAGCGGACCGAGCGAATCGCGCTCTTGATAACGGCGAGAGTCTCGGCCGGGTGGGACTGGTGCGCCACGTGCGAGGACCGCACCCTGACGATCTTGGCCCCGGCCCGCTTCGCCATGAACTCCTGCGCGGCGGGAGGGATGGTCTTGTCGGCCGTCGCCAGGAGATACCAGGACGGAACGGTCTTCCACGCGGGCTCCCCGGACGGTTCGGTGAACGCCGCCAGCGAGAACGGACGCTGGGAGGCCTGCATCACCGTGGTGGTGCTGCGGGGTAGGTCGCCGGCGAAGGCCTCGCGGAAGATGCTCGCCTTCAGGTAGAGATCGACGCCGACCTCGCCGCCGGGCAGCGGGTAGGGACGGGTGTCCAACGCGTCCTCGGTGACCATGGTGCCGGGAAACTGCTGGACGAGCTGGGCGACCGGTTCGTGGGCGTCGGGCGCGAAGGCAGCGATGAAGACGAGGGCCTTGACGTTCGGAAGGCCGGTTGCCGCGTTGGTCATCACAGCGCCGCCGTAGGAGTGTCCGACGAGGACGACGGGACCTGGGATCGTCTCGAGGATACTGCGCAGGTACGCCGCATCGGAGGAGAGCCCACGCAGCGGGTTCGCCGGGGCGATGACCGGGTAGCCGTCGTCGGTGAGCTCCTTGACCTCGCGCTGCCAACCGGAGGCGTCGGCCCAGGCCCCGTGGACCATGACGATCGTGGGCTTGGCTCCCGTGCTCGAGCCGCGCTGTGCCCGCTCGGGGAGGGTGTTTCCGGTCGCCGAGGCGCCGTTGCTCGTCGTCGCGAGCATCGAGCCCGTGAAGAGGAGGGCCACGAGTATCGCCGCGAGGGCGCGACTGCGGCGGAGAGGGAACTTCATGTCTGGTGTTCCTTTCGGTCTTCGAGAAGCTCCGGCCCGACGCCTACAGCTCGATCGCCTTGGCGGCACGCCGGATCAGGTCGGCGACCACGTCGGGCCGTGAGACGTAGACGGAGTGGCTGGCGGCGACCGTCTCGACGGAGGCGCCGGCCCGTGCGGCCATGCCCTCCTGGGCAACGGGCGGGATCATCCGGTCCTCGGTGGCGACGACGTACCAGCTGGGCTTGGAGCGCCATGCCGGTTCGGTGACGGCGGTGCTGAGGGCGGCCCCGCCCCACGGGGCCTGGGAGTCGGCCATGAACCGTGCCTGCCCGGCCGGCAGGTCGGCGGCGAACGCCTCCTGGAAGCGGTCGCGATCGAGGACGAGCGACCCGTCCTTGCGGGGGAGGATCGGCGGCGCCGGCGCGTCCGGGACGGGCTCGGCGAGCATCGAGGCGACCGACTCTCCCGCGTCGGGCGCGAACGCCGCGACATAGACCAGACCGGCCACCTGCGGGTGCGTGCCCGCCTCCGTGATCACGACACCGCCGTAGGAGTGCCCCACGAGCAGGACGAGCCCGTCCTGGGCCTCGACGACCTGGTGGACCTCGGTCACGTCGTCGGCGAGAGACCGGGTCGAGTGCTGGGTGACCACGACGTCGAGACCGTCGCGGGTGAGGATGTCGTGGATCGGCTGCCATCCGGATCCGTCCACGAACGCTCCGTGGACCAGGACGACGGTCGGGTTGTCGTTGCTCATCTGTTCTCCTTGGTTTCGGCATGGGTGAGAGGTCGTCGGACGCCGCGGCCGAGGATGGCCCGGGTGGCGCGACGGCTGAGGATGGAGCAGTTGGAGCGCCGGCTGAGGATGGAGCAGTTGCTCTGGTGGCTGAGGATCGAGCAGTTGCTCTGCGAGCTGAGCATCGACATCGCCGACATCCAGGATCCGATCGAGCCGACGGAGAGGACGGCGCCGATGGATCCCACCGAGGCGATCGAGCCGATGCTGCCGATCGACAGGATGGATCCCTGCGAGCAGATCGAGAGGAACGAGTTCTCGGAGCGGAAGGACAACATGCCGGTGGCCCCTCAGGCCGTCGCGGACAGGGAGGCGGCCAGTGGCTGCGGTGGAGCCACCCGAGTCACGGTGACCGCGAAGAGGAGGAGGCCGGCCGCGGTGAGAGCCATACCGGCCCATGCGGTCGAGAGAGCACCCCATCCGGCGTCGAGGACGAGGGCGCCGGCGACCGCGCCGAGCGCGTTGGCGAGGTTGAGCGAGGCGAGGTTCACCGCCCCCATCAGGGTCGGCGCCTCGGGTGCGTACCGGGTCAGGAGGACCTGGATCGTCGGGATCGCCATCATCGACGAGGCACCGATTCCGAGCAGGCACGGCAGCAGGACGGCAAGGTTCTCGCCGCCGACCGCGATGACGGCCAGGAAGACCATCACGACGGCATAGCCCAGGATCAGGCCCCGAAACTCGTACTGGTCGGCGAGACGGCCACCGATCCAGTTCCCCAGGGCCATCCCGACCCCGAAGACCGCCAACGCCACCGGGATCCAGGACTCCTCGGCCCCGACAGCGTCGGTGATGTACGGGCCGATGAAGGTGTAGACGGCGAAGATGCTCGAGATGCCCAGTGCGGCGACGGCCATCGTCGCCCACACCATCGGCCGTCTCAAGGCACCGAGCTCCTGCCTGACCGATCCGCCGGCGAGTGCGCTGGTCCGGGGAACGAAGACCCAGATGGCGACCCCTGCCAGCAGGCCGATCACCGAGACGACGACGTACAGCGCCTGCCATCCGACCTGCTGTCCGAGGAAGGTGCCCAGGGGAGAGCCGAAGATCGTCGCGACCGTCAGACCCGCCATCACCGTCGCGAACGCCTTGCCGCTCTTGCCCGGGCCAAAGGCGTACGCCGCCACCACCGCGCCGGCGCCGAAGAACGCGCCCTGGACCGTGCCCGTGATGAACCGGGCCAGGATGAGGACACCGAGGCCGGAGGCCGCGGCGGACAGCAGGTTTCCGACGATGAAGAGCACGACCAGGCCGAGAAGGAGCGAGCGCCGGTTGAGTCTGGCCGCCGCGATGGTGAGCACGGGCGATCCGATGACCACGCCGAGGGCGTAGGCGGTGATCGCGTTCGTCGCGGTCGGTACCGAGACACCGAGATCGGCGGCGAAGAGCTGGACGATGCCGTTGCTCCCGAACTCGCCGGTCCCGATCGCGAACGTGCCGAGCGCCAGCGCGAAGAGGATGAGCGCGTCGCGCTGTTGCGGGCCCTGTGCCGGATGTCGGCTCTCCGCGGCTCGGCATTGCGCGTGGTAGGCCTGTTCGTGCATCGTCTGTCCTCGTCTACGCGTAGGTCCCGGTCGAACGGAACCTACGAAGTCCCACTGGACGGTCCGTGGAGATTTTGTGGAGCACGGCTCGTCGCAGACGGCTGCGGTGGGCTCGACGTACGCCTAGGCTGATGCCGAGGCCCGGTACGTGTCGGGGTGCGGGCCAACCTCCTGCGCCCTTAGGACCCACGATGGAAGACTTCTCGATCGCCGAGAGATCGGATCCGCGGAGCTCCGTGCGCCTGCAGCTCCTCGGCCCGTTGCGTGCCTACCGCGACGACGTCGAGCTGGAGACCGGTCCGCCGCAGCAGGGATACCTGCTGGCCCTGCTCCTGGCGAGGGCGGGCCGACCGACGAGCATGTCCGAGCTCGTCGATCTCCTCTGGGAGGAGAACGTCCCGATGTCGGCGGTCAACACCGTCCAGAAGTACGTCGGGACCATCCGTCGCATGCTCGAACCCGATCTTCCGGCACGCGAGGCAGGGAGCTTCATCGCCCGCAGAGGTGGCGGGTACGCCTTCGTCGGACGGACCGCCACGGTGGACCTGATCGAGTTCAGGTCGCATGTCGACAGCGCCAAGACCCACCTTGCCTCAGGTCGTCACGACGAGGCCGTCGACGAGTACGCCCACGCACTCGGTCTCTGGCACGGCCCGGCCGGCGACGGTCTCGGCCCGAGCGTGACCGCCTCACCACTGTTCGCGAGCATCAACGAGGAGTTCTTCGACGCCTGCGTCGCGGTGGGGGAGCTGGCCCGGACCCAGCGGCCCTCGACCCGGATCCTTCAGCCGCTGCGCCTGGCCGCCTGGATGGCACCGCTGAACGAGCCCGTACAGGCCGGCCTGATGACGGCCCTCGCCATCGCCGGCAAGCAGGCCGAAGCACTCTCCGTCTTCGAGACCGTCCGGGCACGGCTGGCCGACGACCTCGGGGTGACCCCCGGCGAGGCGCTGCAGGCCGCCCGAACCCGCGTCGTGCAGCACTCCCGCGCCCGCAGCGACCAGCAGAGCGAGCAGGGTGGGAGCGCACCACTCGTCGGCCGTGGCGAGGAACGCGCGCTGCTGGCTCGATCGCTCGAGTCGGCGGTGGCGGGGAACGCGGCCCTGATCATGGCCGAAGGCGAACCAGGGGCGGGCAAGACGTCCCTCTTCGCCGAGTTCGGCCGGGACGCAGAGCGCCGGGGCGCGCTCGTCGTGTGGGGACGGTCCTTGAACCACGAGGGCACCCCGGCGCTGTGGCCATGGACCCGTCTCATCTCCGACCTGTTGGCGAGCCAGCCGGAGCCCGTCCGCGCAGGCCTGGCCAGCGGCGAGATCCGACGCCTCATCGACCCGCGCCCGGACAACCTCCTCGGTGGCGCGGTGCTACCCGACAGCGGTGCTCAGTTCCGTCTCTTCGAGCAGGCCGTCGACCTCATCAGGAGAGCGGCCACCGAGCGTCCGGTCGTGCTGGTCATCGACGACCTGCAATGGGCTGATGCCGCGTCGCTGCAGCTGTTCCGGCACGTGGCGACCCAGCAGCCGGCTGGCGTCGTCCTCGCCGGGCTCCTCCGCGATCGGGCTCCCGCCCCGGGCGACGGGCTCGGCGGAATGCTCGCGGCGGTCGGGCGCCTGCCCCATCACCAGCGCATCCGGATCGGTCCGCTCCAGCCCACCGAGGTGGGTGAGCTCGTCCGGCGCGAGACGGGACGGGCACCGAGTCCGTACGTCGCTCGCTGCATCCAGGCGCGCACCGAGGGCAACCCGTTCTTCGTACGTGAGCTCGCCCGCCTCCTCGCCGACAGCGATCTGGATGCCGCGGCCGGTGAGGACGCCCTGGCCCGCACCGGTGTCCCGTCCACGGTGCGCGACATCGTGCGAGACCGTCTCGCCGGACTCGACCACCAGACGAGGAGGCTCGTGGAGATCGCGGCGCTCATCGGGCGGGAGGTGGACGTCCGTCTGCTCGCCCGTGCCGCCGGAGTCGGGATGTCGGCCTGCTCGGCGCTGCTCGCCACCGCCGACTCGCAGGGCTTGCTGGAGCCGGCCGAGGACCGACCGCTCTCCGTGCGGTTCGTGCACGACCTGGTGCGTGAGGCGGTGCACCAGACGACCTCGCGGCTGCTCGCGACCGGTCGGTTGCACCTGCAGATCGCCGATGCGTTGGAGGGGATCCACGGAGACGACGAGGCGGTCACCGAGCGACTCGCCCACCACCTGTGGCTCGCCGGGCCCTTCGCGGACCCGACACGAACCACGACCGCGCTCGTCCGCGGCGGTCGCAGAGCGGTTGCCCAGTCCGCCTTCGACGCAGCCGTCCCGCATCTCGAGGCCGCCGCCGACATCGCGCACTCGGCCGGACTGCTCGAGCTCGAGCTGTCCGCGCTGTCACAGCTCGTGGCGGTCATCGGGATGCAGACGGGCTACATGGGCAGCGCCGACGCGACCTTCGAGCTGCTCGAACGCGCCGAGCGGGCCGCCCGAGGTCTCGGCCGGGAGCGAGAGGCCGCCGACTTCCTCTTCTCCCACTGGGCCGCTCACTCCCAAGCCATCCAGCTCGACCGCAGTGGTCAGCTCGCTCACCGGCTCCTCGCGGACAGCGAACGATCCGAGGATCCGGTGGTGCAGGCGTACGGACGGCACGCCTGGGGGATTCACCAGTGGGACGTCGGAAACATCGGTGCGGCCTACCGGCACCTCAGCGAGTCGAACGCCGTCGTCGCCGAACGGGCGAAGTCCCTGGACCAGGATCAGCTGCGGCACGACCTGCAGCTGCTGTCGCCGGCGATGCTCGCGCTCAACACCGCGCTGCACGGCAAGGACGACGAGGCACGTGGCATGTTCGGGCAGATCGAGAGCGACGCCGGAAACCACTCCTACGACGTGACCGTGTGGTCCGCGTTCGCGGTCACGGCCGCGGCGCTGATGGCGGATCCGTCATGGACTCTTCGCGCAGCCGAGAGGGGGATCGCTGCGGATCCGGAGTACTCGTTCCGCTTCCTCGGGGCCTACCAGCGGCTGGGACGGTGCTGGGCCCACGCGGTCACTGGCCGGAACGTCGATCGGTCGCTGGCTCAGGCGGAGGAACTCATCGAGTCGAACCTGGCCGACCCGCCACGATCCGGCCTGACGACCTGGCTGGCGCTGCTCAGCGAGATGTATCTCGCGAGCGGGCGCGTCCAGGAGGCGGCGGACGCTCTCAGGCGTGCTGACTCCTCGATCGCGGCTCACGGGCAACGCTATGCCGCCGCCTTCGTGCAGCTGATGCACGCGAAGCTGAGAAGCGCGCTCGGGGAGCCGATGGATGCCGTGCACGAGGCCGCGGGGCGAGCCCGAGCGACCGCGATCGCCCAGCAGGCGTACCTGTTCGTCGACCGCGCCGACGACTTCCTCGGTCTGGCTCGCAGCTCGTGACGAGCCAGACCCGCCGAAGCGGGTCTGGCTCGCTCTTGGAGTCACGCTCGCTGGTGGGTGGTGCGTACGGACTCGCGGTCCGAAGCCGTCGCCGAGACGGCGCGCGGCCAGGTCCAGGCGTACCGCACGATGAACGCGAGAAGGATCAGCTCCAGCACGACGCCGAGGCCGTAGAACGCCAGCCAGGACTCGCCCAGCAGGTTGAACGCCGTGACGGGGACGTAGAGCGAGGCCACGACGATGTTGGTGATCCGGGCTGCCGGGGCGGGCATGGTCGTGGACAGCAGGACCATGAGGATCGGGACGGACATGAGGGTCAGGGCCGCGGTCGAGAAGGTCTGGGAGAGGTCGAACTCGAAGACCTTGCCGGCGAGGATGTCGTCGATGACGCCGGGTGTGAAGAAGTTGAGGATGTCGACGTAGGCGTACAGGAACATCAAGCTCGTCCAGGCTGCGGCGAGCTTGACTCTCACCGAGATCGGCTGCTCGTCCAGCGTGGTGGTGGTCTGAGGTGTTCTCATCATGGGCTCCGTTGTGGTGGTGAGGATCGTTGAGTCCACGCTCGCCGACACCGCCAGCGGGCACATCGGACCGGAGGCCGGAGTTCGCGGGCCGATGGATCGGTCTTCCTCTCGTACTTTCGGCCGGTACGCCGCGGCTCGCCGATCCCTAGGCTGGTGCCGTGATACCTGTCCGGCGCTCCATCTGGCACGAGCCGCGGCCCGCAGACGCCCCACCCATCGGTCGTCTCGACCGGCTGCTGGTGGGTGCGTTCGCGGCCGCGGTCGTGGTCGAGGGCACCGTTCGGCCGGACGTGGCCTGGCGACCCCTGGTGACGGTGCTGGCTCTGACCCTGGTGCCCGCCCTGCTCTGGCGGCGGGGCCGGCCGCTGGTGGCCGTCCTGATCGGGTGGGGCGTCGCCGGGCTGCTCTCGGTCCTCCAACCGGCTGCGCGCGCCGGCGACCTCGGCCTCTACTCCATGATGGCCGTCCTGATCCTGCTCTACTCCCTGGTGCGGTGGGGCTCGGGACGGGAGATCGTCGTGGGGACGGCGTTCGTGACGGTCGTCGTCGCGCTGGGCATGTACGTCTCCTCCGCGGGCTGGGCCGACCTCTTCGGCGGCATCGTCCTCCTGCTGTTGGTCGTCGCCCTCGCGGCGGTGTTCCGCTACCGCGCGGCTCTCTGGCAACGCCAACAGCGCGAGATCCGCACTCAGGAGCGGGTGGCGCTGGCGCGCGAGCTGCACGACACCGTGGCCCACCATGTCTCGGCGATCGCGGTGCAGGCGCAGGCCGGTGGCGTTGTCGCCGGCATCCAGCCGGAGAAGGCCGTCGAGGTCCTGGCCGCGATCGAGTCCGAGGCGTCGCGAACCCTGGCGGAGATGAGATCCATGGTGCGGGTGCTGCGTGAGGAGGAGGCCGTCGCCTTCTCACCGCAGCTGGGTGTCGCGGACCTGTCAGCGCTCGCGCACGCCGAGGCGAAGCCCGTCGTCGAGGTCTCGCTGGTCGGGTCGTTGACCCGGCTGGCGCGACCGGTGGACGCCGCGCTCTACCGGCTCGCGCAGGAGTCGCTGACCAACGCGGTACGGCATGCCCGGGGCGCGACCCGCGTCGGGATCGACGTACGCCGCGAGGGCGACGTCGTCAGGCTGCGCGTCAGCGACGACGGACAGACCGAGCCGGAGCCGGTCCCGGAGCCCGGGTTCGGCCTGCTGGGCATGACCGAACGCGCCCAGCTCCTCGGCGGATCGCTCTCCGCGGGGCCGGGGCCCGAGGGTGGCTGGGTGGTCGAGGCCGTGCTGCCGGCCGAGGTGCGGGCATGACCATCCGTGTCGTCGTGGCCGACGACCAGGACCTGGTCCGGACCGGGCTGGTGATGATCCTCGGCGCCCAACCCGACCTCGAGGTCGTGGGGGAGGCGGCCGACGGGGTCGCAGCGCTCGACCTGGCGACCCGGCTGCGTCCCGACGTCCTCCTCGTCGACATCCGGATGCCCGGGCTCGACGGCGTCGAGGTGACGCGGCGCCTGGCCGGGCCGGACGTGAGGGACCCGATGGCGGTCGTCGTGATCACGACCTTCGACCTCGACGAGTACGTCCTCGGCGCCCTGCGCGCAGGCGCCCGCGGCTTCCTGCTCAAGGACGCCGGGCCGGAGCTCCTCGTGCAGGCCATCCACGCGGCGGCCGACGGGGACGCGCTGATCGCCCCCAACGTCACCCGCCGGCTGCTGGCGACCTTCGCCGGCCAAGCGCCGATGGCACCGGCCCAGCCCATCGACCCGCTCACCGAGCGCGAGGAGGAGGTGCTCGCCCTGGTGGCGCGGGGCCGGACCAACGCCGAGATCGCCACCGAGCTCTTCGTCGGCCTGAGCACGGTCAAGACCCACGTCGCCTCGCTGATGACCAAGCTCGGCACCCGCAACCGCGTCGAGATCGCGATGTGGGCGTACGCCCACCAGCAACCGCCGCGACGCTGAGGCCCGCGGGCAGGAGTGGACTCAGTGCAGGTGCTGCTGCCAGTCCTCGGGGACACGGTCTGCCGGAGCCGGCGAGGGCTGAGACTCCGGTCGACTGGTGGGGCCCGCCAGAACGACCCCGCGAGCGGCCTCCTGGTTCTCGAAGTCCCAGAACCACTCCTCGCCGGGCTCGAAGCTCTGCATGTAACGGTGGCCGGTTTCGCGGTAGTGGTGGCTCGCGTGCTGCCCCGGCGAGCTGTCGCAGCAGCCCACGTGCCCGCACTCGGCACATCTGCGAAGGTGCAACCACCACCCGGCTTCGCTCGCAAGGCACTCCGCACACCCGGTGCCGGACGGTCGAACAGTGGCATTGACTCCCTGTAGGCCGGTCATGTCGACCAGATTACTCACCACCGCGGCCCGGTTCGCGCCTATTCAGCTCCAATTGTGGTTGCGCTCTGACCACGGCTGGCTACAGTCACGATGGATCGGCTCGATGGCGAAGGAGCGTGGTGGTCGACCGCACTGCGTCCGACCTACAGGTCGGCCTTCTCGGGTCCTTCGAGGTCACCGTCGCGGGCCGACCGGTTCTGCTTCCCCGTGGTCGTGGCCGTGCGCTGCTTGCAGTCCTTGCGATCGATCCCGGTATGCCGGTGACCGTCGAGACGCTCGCTCAGCGGGTCTGGGGTGCGCAGCCGCCGCAGCACGTGCGCGCCTCGGTCCACACGGTCGTACGCCGCCTGCGCAGCCGGCTGCCACCTGAGTCGATCGGTTTCAGCGCGGGCGGCTACGTGCTGAAGGCGACTGCAGAGCAGGTCGACGTGGCCAGGTTCCGTAGGTTGGCGGAGGCCGAACCCAGCGATCCTTCGTGTGCGGAGAAGCTGTGGGCCGCGGTCCGGCTCTGGCGAGGCGTCGCCTTCACGGGCGTCGACTCCGAGGACCTCTACGCCGCCGAGGTACCGGCTCTGGCCGACCGCTACCTGTCCGCCCTGGAACGGGTCGCTGACCTGTCCTTGGTCGGAACTCCGTTCCCCGATCCGATCGAGATCACCGAGCTGACCCAGCGGATCCGGGCTGCGCTCGAGCACCACCCACTGCGAGAGTCGCTCTGGGTCAGGCATCTGAGGCTGCTGGATCTGACCGGCCGCCGGGCGGAGGCACTGGCTGCGTACGAGGACGTACGCCGCTCGCTCGCCGACGAGCTCGGGATCGGCCCGGGGGCGGAGCTGAGCGCGGTCTTCACCGATCTGCTCGGCGAGCCCGAGGACCCCGCGGCCGCCGGCCCCCGCTCCGGGGCGGCGACCAGGCCGGTCCCACCGTCGGCACCCTCGACCTTCGTGGGCCGCACCGACGCGCTGGCGGGTCTCGACGAGCTGATCGCCTCCGGAGAGCAGGCGCCGGTCGTCGTGGTCTCAGGCGCCGCAGGGGTCGGCAAGACCGCGTTGGTGCTGCACTGGGCGCATCTGCACTTCGACAAGTTCCCCGACGGCGTCGTCTACATCGACCTCCGCGGCTTCGATCCCAACCGTCGGCCGATGGCGCTCGGCGAGGCGCTGCGGCTGGTGCTGGCCGAGCTCGGCGTCGATGCCCAGCAGGTGCCCAGCGACGTGCACCGCCAGCTCACGCTCTACCGCTCGACGATCGCCGAGCGGCGCCTGCTCGTGGTGCTCGACAACGCGCGTGATGCCGATCAGGTCCGACCGCTGCTTCCGCCACGTACTGCCGCGGCTCTGGTGACCAGTCGGGACCAGCTCTTCGGCGTGGTCTCCCGGGAGGGTGCCTCGACGGTGCGGCTGGGCCCGCTGAGCGGTGATGAGGCTCGTGATCTGCTCAGGCGCCGGCTGGGCGCGCGCCGGGTCGGGGCCGAGGACGGTGCGGTCGCTGAGATCGTCGAGGCCTGCGACCGACTGCCGATGGCACTGAGTCTGGTCGCCGCCAGAGCGGCCACCAACCCGGCCTTCCGGCTCTCCGAACTGGCCGACGAGCTGCGGCCCGAGAGCGGCCGTCTCGACAATCTGAGCGGGCCGGATGAGCACAGCAGCGTACGCGCGGCCATCCGCTCCTCCTATCTCGCGCTGGGGCCCGAGGATGCCCGTGTCTTCCGGTTGCTCGGCCTGCACCGGGTGGCGGAGATCTCGCTCGCGGCGACGGCCAGCCTCGCCGGCGTGACGCTGACCGAGGCGAGCTCGACGATGGCCCGGCTGGCGGCGGCCAGCCTGGTCGAGGAGCGTCGGCCGCAGCGCTATGTCCAGCACGACCTGGTCCGATTGCTCGCCGTGGACCTGCTCCGTGCCTCGGAGTCGCCGGAGGCGAAGCGGCGCGCGGCGCTCGGGCTGCTCGGGCACTACCTGGCCACGGCTCGCGAGGCGTCGATGCTGATGGACCCGCAGCAATACCCGATCTCGCTGCTGCCGATGGTCGACCAGGTGGCCCTCGACCGGGTCACCAGCTATGACGAGGCGCTGGCCTGGTTCACCGCGATGCACGAGAGCCTGCTGGAGGTCGCCTGGATCGCCCTGACGACGGGGTATCCGGCGTACGGCTGGCGGCTGGTGTGGTGCCTGGTCGACTATGCCGACCGACGAGCGGCCCTGTGGTGGCCGTGGGCGAATCTCGCCGAGCACGCGGTCGTCGTCCTGACCGCCGAGGGCGACCGCGCCGGGGTGGCTCAGTGTCACCGGCTCGCAGGTCAGGCTCTCGCGCGTCTGGGGGAGTACGACCGCGCCCACGAGCACTTCGCTCTCGCCTCCGAGGGCTTCGAGCGGATCGGCGACGACGTCGGCCGGTCGTACGTGCTGCGCAACGACACCTGGACCTGTGCCCGGGAAGGCCGGTTCGCCGAGGCGGTGACCAGGATGGAGAAGCTCCTGGAGCTGTTCACCGGCACCGGCGACGAGGCCGGCCTGGGCCGCGCGATGAACTCCATGGGCTGGTATCTCGTTCACCTCGGCGACCTCGACCGGGCACTCGCCACCTGCCTGGACGCGCTCGAGCACGCGCAGGCCAGTGGCGACCTCCCGGGCGAGGCCGACACCTGGGACAGCCTCGCCCTGGCCTACCAGCGACTCGGCCGACTCGAGGACGCGCTGGCGGCGGCCGAGCGGGCAGCGGAACAGTACGAGGCCCTCGGCGACCACGTCAGCGCTGCCCGCAGCGGTCTGCAAGCAGGCGACCTGTCCGAGGACCTCGGCGACCGCTCGCGCGCCCGCGGCGCCTGGCAGCAGGCCCTTGCCGTCGTCGGCAACGCCGACCCCGAGATCAGAGCCACCCTCACGCAGCGACTCGACGAGACCGGCGGATAAGACCGTCGTGGCGAAGTCACCGGGCCATCAGCAGTGCGGCACCTGGCGCACTCGGGTGGTGAGGACGAGGCGGAGGATGTCCTCGACGGCCGCGTCGGTCCGCCGTGCCAACCGCGCCGCGGTCCGCCGGCACCGAGCCCGCCGGTCCTCGGCTGCCCGCGGCGGATGACGGAGCCCTGCGTGACCTGATCTGCTCGTCACTGCGACTGGCGTTGCAGAGCCATCAGCAGCGCGCCGCGTCCGGCGTGCTCGAGGTCGGCGCGCAACGCCTCCACGGCCGACTCGTCGTCGATCAGCAGCTTGTCCATGAGGTCACGGTGCAGGCCGGCCAGCTTCGCGACGGTGAAATCGGGGCGCAGGTTGGCGAGCAGGAGGCGAAGCTCGTCCTCGCATGACTGGTGAGCCGCGAGGAGTCGCTGGTTGCCGGATGCCTCGACGATGGCGCGATGGATCTGTCCGTGGGCCTCGATGAGCGTCCCCCAGGGTGTGTCTTCCGGCAGGGACTCGAGCCGCCGCACCGAGTACTCGACGGGGGAGAGGTCCGCACGCCGGCTCAGCGCGAGTCGGAGACTGCCGAGCTCGACCACGCTGCGGAACTCGAAGACGGTGTCGATCCTCTCCCGGGTCAGCTCCGGAACGCGCGCACCCTTGTGGCGCTCGTGGATGACGAGCCCGGTCGCGGCGAGCTGGTTGATCGCCGCGCGGACGGTGTGGCGGCCGACATCGAAACGCGTGGTGAGCTGCTCCTCTCGAAGGTGCTCACCGGGCGCGACGTTCCCGTCGAGGAGGTCCGCCCGCAGGGCGGCCACGACCCGATCGGGAGCGCTGATCTTCGGCGGTGTCCCTCCGGAACCGTCAGCGGACTTCATGCGCCGATCCTCTCATTGACGGTGCCAGTGTCGGCCGGCGACCGGGTCGAGATCCCTTGTCGCAATTCGAGCGTTTGTGTCACAATCCAGCGAAATTGTGACACAAAGATAGGAATCGGTCCGGCTGCTCGGCATGAGCAGCTTCCCCAGCACCGAACGAGAAGGACAGCCGCTCATGACCAGCACACCGTCCCGGCACCGTACGCAGCGCAGGCTGCCGCGTTGGAAGGACCTCGCCCCGTTGCTCCGCGTACGGCGCTGGGAGTTCGACCGTCGGAAGCGTCGGCTGCAGCGCGCTCTCACCGTTGCCGATCTCGCCGACGTCGGACGTCGCAGGACCCCACGGTCGGTCTTCGAGTACGTCGACGGAGCGGCTGAGGCCGGTCTCAGCCTCGAGCGCGCCCGCCACGCCTTCGCGAGGGTGGAGTTCGACGCACGCGTCCTGCGCGACGTGACATCGGTCGACACCAGCACCACGGTCCTGGGTCGCAAAGTCGACCTGCCCCTCATCTTGGCGCCGACGGGGTTCACCCGGATGATGCATCACGAGGGTGAGCCCGCGGTGGCTCGCGCGGCAGCGACCGCAGGGGTCCCGTACACGCTGTCGACCATGGGTACGACGTCGCCGGCGGACCTCATGGCCGCAGCCCCCACCGGCCGCAACTGGTTCCAGCTCTACCTATGGCGAGACCGCGCCGCGACGCTCGACCTGGTCGAATCCGCCCGCACGGCGGGCTACGACACGCTCGTCCTGACCGTCGACACCCCGGTGGCGGGCAACAGGCTGAGGGACGCGCGCAACGGACTGACCATTCCTCCCACGCTCAACGTTCGGACCTTGCTCGACATGTCCAGGCACCCCGCGTGGTGGGCGAACCTGTTGACCACCGCACCACTGGAGTTCGCTGCGCTGCGGATGTTCGACGGCACGGTGGCCGAGCTGGTGGACACCATGTTCGATCCTTCGCTGAGCTTCGAGGATCTCGCCTGGCTCCGCGATCAGTGGGGCGGAAACCTGGTCGTGAAGGGCCTGCAGTCGGTCGAGGACGTCCGGCTGGTGGTCGAGACCGGTGTCGACGGCATCGTCGTCTCGAACCACGGTGGTCGGCAGCTCGATCGAGCCGCCACTCCCCTGGAGCTGCTCCCCGCCGTCGCGGATGCTGTGGACGGTCGTTGTCAGATCTTCCTCGACACCGGGGTCCTCTCTGGCGCGGACATCGTGGCAGCGCTGGGGATGGGCGCCGACGCCTGCATGGTGGGCCGGGCGTACCTGTACGGCTTGATGGCAGGAGGAGAACGCGGGGTGGACCGCGCGCTCGACCTCTTTCGTTCCGAGATGACCCGGACGATGCAGCTCATGGGTGCGGCATCTGTCGCCGACCTGCGGGGGAGGGCCCGGCTCCGGCCGTGAGCCAACGGAGGGGCGCTCTCCCGACCCGCCTGGTCCCGGTCAGTCGTGAGCCGGCGAGGACCGGGTGGGGCCATCGTCGACCAGGTGGGTGCGGTCCCACGCGGACATGACCATGAGCGTCTTCGTACCCGCGACGATGCCGGTGCGGCGAATGGCGTTGACGACCTGCTGGAGGTGCTCGACGTTGCGGACCCGGAAGCGCACGAGCGCGTCGGGGTCACCGGCGATCGTGTAGTACTGCTGCACCTCCGGCACGCGCCGGGCGATCTCCTCGATCTTCTCGGTGGCCGTGTCACCGGTCAGCCGGATCTCGGTGAAGGCGTCGATCTCGCCGACGGCCGCGTCGTCGATGACGGCGACGTATCCGCGGATGACGCCGGTGCTCTCCAGCTTCTCGATCCGCCGCGCGACCGGAGCGCTCGACAGGCCCACGCGGCGGGCGATCTCGCTGACCGGCATCCGTGCGCTCTGGCGTAGGAGGTCGAGGATCTGTCGGTCGATCGCATCCATTCTGGTCTCCCGTCGGCTTCATCAATCACGCGCCGCCCGCATGATTCTAGTTCCCTCAGACGCGGCGGACGCACGGACAGGGTGATATTCGCATAGATCGAGCGGAATGGTTGCGTTGGGTCGTGACCCGCATCACGCTTCTGCCGAACCACCGACCGAAGGAGCGTCATGACCGTGGAGACCCACACGACCGAGCCGTGGTCCGTCCTCGACAAGTCCGGACACCTGCGGCCCGACGACCGTGTCCCGAGCGGCGACACGGCTCTCGACCTGCGCCGGGCCTACCGCGACATGGTGCTCGCCCGTCGCGTCGACGCCGAGGCGATCGCCCTGCAACGGCAGGGTGAGCTCGGCCTGTGGCCGTCCATGCTGGGGCAGGAGGGCGCCCAGGTCGGCGCCGGCTCGGCGCTGCGACCGCAGGACGTCGTGTTCCCCACCTACCGGGAGCATGCGGTCGCCTGGTGCTTCGGTGTCGACCCGGTCCAGCTGCTGGGTCTGTTCCGCGGCACGACCATGGGTGGCTGGGACCCACGCGAGCGCAACTTCAACCTCTACACCCTGGTCATCGGGGCACAGACGCTGCACGGCGTCGGATACGCGATGGGGATCGTTCGCGACGGCGACGTCGGCACCGGTGACCCCGAGCGCGACCGCGCCGTCCTGGTCTTCCTCGGTGACGGTGCCCTCAGCGAGGGCGAGACCAACGAGGCCTTCGTCTGGGCCGCGGCGCAGCAGCTCCCGGTGGTCTTCTTCTGTCAGAACAACCAGTGGGCCATCTCGGCGCCCTTCTCGGTGCAGAGCCGGATCCCGGCAGCCGAGCGGGCCCGAGGCTTCGGCTTCCCCGGCGTACGCGTCGACGGCAACGACGTCATCGCCTGCCACGCCGCGACCCAGGAGGCCCTGGCGACGGCTCGCGCCGGCGGCGGCCCGACCCTCATCGAGGCGGTGACCTACCGGCGTAATCCCCACACCACCTCCGACGACGACCTGCGCTACCGCAGCGGCACCGAGAACGACGAGTGGGAGGGCCGCGACCCGATCGACCGCCTGCGGCTGCTGCTCAGCCGCGAGGACGCCCCCGAGCGCCTCGACGACGACTTCCTGGCCGAGCTGGAGCAGGAGGAGCAGGCCCTCGCCGAGCGGCTGCGGGCCGGGTGCCGTGCCCTGCCCGTGCCGTCACCCGAGGACCCGTTCGTCCACACCCTCGAGCAGATGCCGGCCGACCTGGCTCGACAGCGCGACGAGCACCTGGCGTTCGTCGCGGCCGGAGAAGGAGACCACGCATGAGCACCGCACTGGCCCACGCCCTGAACGCCAGCCTTCGCAGCTCGATGGAGTCCGACGACAAGGTTCTGCTCATCGGCGAGGACATCGGCGAGCTCGGCGGCGTCTTCCGCGTCACCGACGGTCTCGCGAAGGACTTCGGCGAGGACCGCGTCGTCACCTCGCCGCTCGGCGAGGCCGGGATCGTCGGCAGCGCCATCGGGCTCGCCATGGCCGGCTACCGGCCGGTGTGTGAGATCCAGTTCGACGGCTTCGTCTTCCCCGCCATGAACCAGATCGTCACCCAGCTCGCCAAGTACCGGCACCGTTCCGAGGGGGCCGTCTGCCTCCCCGTGGTCATCCGCATCCCCGTCGGTGGCGGCATCGGCGCCATCGAGCACCACAGCGAGTCTCCGGAGGCCTACTTCGCCCACACGCCAGGACTGCGCGTCCTGTGCCCCTCGAGCGCGCAAGACGCCTACGACCTCCTCGGCCAGGCCATCGCCTGCAACGACCCCGTGGTCTTCCTCGAGCCCAAACGTTCGTACTGGGCCAAGGGGGAGCTCGACACGACCGCGGCGCCGTTGCCGATGGACCAGGCGCGCATCCTCCGTCCGGGCGACGACCTCACGCTGGTGACCTACGGGGCGCTCGCTCCGACCGCGGTCAAGGTGGCCGCCGCGGCCGCCGAGGAAGGACGGTCGATCGAGGTCATCGACCTGCGGTCGCTCTCGCCGATCGACGATGCGACCATCGTCGCCTCGGTCGAGCGCACCGGTCGGTTGGTCGTCGCCCACGAGGCGTCACAGACGGCGGGCCTCGGCTCGGAGGTCGCGGCGCGCGTCCAGGACCAGGCCTTCTACTCGCTGGAGGCGCCGATCATCCGGGTCACCGGATACGACACGCCGTACCCGGCCAGCCGGCTCGAGCACGACTGGCTCCCGAGCCTCGACCGCATCCTCGACGCCGTCGACCGTAGCTTCACCTATTGAGGGCAGCAGACCATATGACGAACATCCAGCAGTTCAGCCTCCCCGACGTCGGCGAGGGCCTGACCGAAGCCGAGATCGTGACCTGGCTCGTCGCGCCGGGAGACGTCGTCGAGGTCAATCAGACCCTCGTCGAGATCGAGACGGCAAAGTCCCTCGTGGAGCTTCCGTCGCCGTTCGCGGGCGAGGTGATCGAGCTGCACGCCGCGGAGGGCGTGACGGTCGATGTCGGCAGGCCCATCATCAGCATCGCGACCGCCGGAGCCGCGCCGGAGAAGGCGCCGGGGAGCCCGTCCGCGCCGGCGCAGACGGAGCAGAATGCCGCCGACGCCGAGGAGCCGAGACTGCTCGTCGGGTACGGCGCGAAGGAGACGAGCGGCCGACGTCGCCGTCCGGCCGCATCGACTCCGCCCGCGCCTGAGGCGGAACGGTCCGCTCCCGCGGTGGCACCGTCCGGGCCCGTCAGGACCAAGCCGCCGGTGCGGAAGCTGGCGAAGGTGCTCGGGGTCGATCTCGCGGCGCTCACGCCGACCGGACCTGACGGCATCGTGACCCGTGCCGACGTGCTCGACGACTCCTCGGCCAACGGCGCCCCCGCGGCGGCCGACGTCGCTGCGACCCGGTCCACCGACGCCGAACCCGACGAGGTCCGCATCCCGATCAAGGGCGTGCGCAAGTACACCGCCGCGGCCATGGTCAGCTCCGCCTTCACCGCTCCCCACGTCACCGAGTTCGTCACGCTCGACATCACCGCGACGATGGAGCTGCGGGACCGGGTCGCCGCCCGGCGCGACTTCGAGGACGTGAAGCTCAGCCCTCTGTGCTTCATCGCCAAGGCGTTCTTGCGCGCCCTGGAGCGCACCCCTTCGGCGAACTCCCGGTGGGACGAGGCCGCGCAGGAGATCGTCCAGCTGCGCGAGATCAACCTCGGCATCGCGGCGGCGACTCCCCGAGGCCTCGTGGTGCCGAACATACGCAGCGCCCAGCGTCTGGGACTGGCCGAGCTCGCCACGGCGATCGCCGACCTCGCCGCCACGGCCCGGTCGGGCAAGACCCCGCCCGAGGCGATGGCCAGCGGCACGGTGACCATCAGCAACTTCGGAGTCTTCGGCGTCGACACCGGCACTCCGATCCTGAACCCGGGGGAGACCGCGATCCTCGGGGTCGGCACGATCTCCCGCCGGCCGTGGGTCGTCGGCACGGGCGTCGACGAGCGTCTGGAGCCCCGATGGGTCACGACCCTGGCGCTGTCGTTCGACCACCGGGTCATGGACGGCCAGCAGGGCTCGGAGCTGCTGGCCGACACGGCGGCGTTCCTGCGTGACCCGGCCCTCGCGACGCTCTGACCCGCACAACAGGAGAGGTTCACCATGCCGCAGAAGTTTGACGTCGTCGTCCTCGGAGCCGGCCCCGGCGGTTACGTCGCCGCGATCCGTGCGGCCCAGCTGGGCAAGAACGTCGCCGTGGTCGAGGAGAAGTATTGGGGAGGCGTATGCCTGAACGTGGGGTGCATCCCGTCGAAGGCGCTTCTGCGGAACGCCGAGATCGCGAGGACCTACCGCGACCACGCGGCCGACTTCGGCATCGTCGGTGACGTCTCGTTCGACTTCGGCGTGGCCCACGACCGGAGCCGCAAGGTCGCTGATGGCCGGGTCAAGGGCGTCCACTTCCTGATGAAGAAGAACGGGATCACCGAGCTCGACGGTCGCGGGGTGCTGACCGGTCCGCGGGCCATGGACGTGAGGCGCCACGACGGGACCGTCGACCAGATCGAGTTCGAGCACGCCATCATCGCGACGGGGTCGCGGACCAGGATGCTGCCGGGCGTGGAGCGGTCCGCCCGGGTCGTCACCTACGAGGAACAGATCCTCGACCGCGACCTGCCGGGATCGATGCTGGTGGTGGGGGCCGGCGCGATCGGCATGGAGCTGGGTTACGTGGCCCAGGCGTACGGCGTCGACGTGACGGTGGTGGAGTACCTCGACCGGGCGCTGCCGAACGAGGACCCCGAGGTCTCCAAGGAGATCACCCGGGCCTACAAGAAGCTCGGCATCGACATCCTCACGTCGACGAAGGTCGAGTCCGTCACCGATCACGGCGACCGGGTCTCGGTCGTGTACTCCCGTGGGCAGGTGCAGGAGAGCGTCGACGTCGATCGTGTGCTGGTGTCGGTGGGGTTCGCGCCCAACGTCGAGGACATCGGTCTCGAGGCGGCGGGCATCGAGACCGACGACCGCGGCGCGATCGCGATCGACGAGAGGATGAGGACGAGCGTCCCGCACATCCATGCGATCGGCGACGTGACGATGAAGCTCCAGCTGGCGCACGTCGCCGAGGCCCAGGGCGTCGTGGCGGCCGAGACGATCGCCGGTGCGCAGACCATGGAGCTCGGGGACTACCGCATGATGCCGCGGGCGACCTTCAGCCAGCCGCAGGTCGCCAGCTTCGGGCTGACCGAGGCCGAGGCCGTCGCCGAGGGGCACGAGGTGACGGTCGTGAAGTTCCCGTTCTCGGCCAACGGCAAGGCCCATGGGTTGGGGGAGCCGACGGGGTTCGTCAAGCTGGTCGCCGGTGCGAAGCACGGCGAGCTGCTCGGCGGCCACATGGTCGGCCCCGACGTGTCCGAGCTCCTGCCGGAGCTGACGCTCGCCCAGAAGTGGGACCTCGGCGCCTTCGAGCTGGCGCGGAACGTCCATGCGCACCCGACGCTCAGCGAGGCGCTGCAGGAGACCTTCCACGGCCTCGCCGGCCACATGATCAACTTGTGATCCGCCCCCAGCCACCTGTCGCACCCATCCTCGAGAGCAAGGAACCCCATGCCCGCCCAGCGTCTCATGCCCACTGACGAGTCCGTCGATCTCATCGACCTGACCCGGAGCATCGTCGACAAGGAGCTGCGTCCGGTCATCGCCGACCTCGACGCGTCCGCGACGTTCCCGCGGGATGTGTTCCGAACGCTCGGGCGGGCCGGTCTGCTGTCGCTGCCGTACCCGGAGGAGGTCGGAGGCGGCGGCCAGCCGTACGAGGTGTACCTGCAGGCGCTGGAGGAGATCGCCTCGGCGTCCGCGTCGGTGGGCGTCGGGGTCAGCGTCCACGCGCTGTCGTGCTTCGGGCTGTTCACCGCCGGGACCGACGACCAGAAGCAGGCGTGGTTGCCCGAGATGCTGTCGGGTGAGCTGCTGGGCGCGTACTGCCTCTCGGAGGCGCATGCCGGCTCGGACCCGGCGGCGATGCGGACCCGCGCGGTCCGTGACGGCGACGACTACGTCATCACCGGCGCCAAGGCGTGGACCACCCATGGCGGCAAGGCGGACTTCTACAAGGTCATGGCGCGTACGTCGGACGATGGCGGGCGCGGCATCTCCTGCTTCCTGGTGCCGGCCGATACTCCCGGTCTGAGGGCCGACAACCCCGAGCAGAAGATGGGCCTGATGAGCTCGACGACCGCGACGATGCTGTTCGACGGTGTTCGCGTCCCGGCCGACCGGCGCCTCGGTGCGGAGGGTCAGGGCCTACCCATCGCGCTGGCCGGACTCGACGCCGGACGCCTCGGCATCGCCGCCGTCGCCACCGGACTGGCGCAGGAGGCGCTCGACGTCGCCGTCGCGTACGCCAAGGAGCGCGAGGCGTTCGGCAAGGCGATCATCGACCACCAGGGTCTTGCGTTCGTGCTGGCCGACATGGCCGCCTCGATCGAGTCGGCCAGAGCCACCTACCTCGCCGCGGCCCGTCTCAAGGACGCGGGTCGTCCGTACTCACGGCAGGCATCGATCGCCAAGATGGTCTGCACCGACAACGCCATGAAGGTCACGACCGACGCGGTGCAGGTCCTGGGCGGCGCCGGCTACACCAAGGACTTCCCCGTCGAGCGGTTCATGCGTGAGGCCAAGGTGATGCAGATCTTCGAGGGCACCAACCAGATCCAGCGGCTCGTCATCAGCCGCAGCCTCGCGCGCTGAGCACCACTCGGACTCCAGGAGAACCATGGCGCCCGTCGACGCTCCCGGCCGTGGCACGATACGTCGATGAACGCGTCAGTCGGCCCCGAGCGCCCCGGCGTGCCTGATTGGCTCCGAATGCTGAGCGACGACGTGTCGGCCGAGGAGTTCGAGGAGCATCGCGCGCGGCTGCTGAAGGATGCCCCGGCCGAGCGCCGCGCTGCGCTGCAGTCCGAGGTGGACCTTGTTCGGGTCATCCGTGACCGTCTCGACGAGCGCCGCCGGGTGGCACGTGAGCTGGCTGCGCTGAACGACCTCGCGCGCCGGCTCGCCACTCTGCACGATCCAGCCGACGTACTGCAACAGGTCGCCGTGCAGGCGCGCCAGCTGCTCGCCGTCGACGTCGCGTACATCATGCTGCGCCAGCCCGACGGGATCCTGCGCATCGAGTACGCCGACGGGTCCATGGGTTCGGCGCTCACCGGCATCGAGCTGCACGAGGGCGAGGGCCTGGGTGGCGAGGTCGTACGCACCGGACGGCCGATGTGGACCCGGTCCTACCTGACCGACGAGTCGATCACCCGGGTTCCGGCCGTCGACGCCGCGGCCATCAGCGAACAGCTTGGCGGCATCGTCGGCGTGCCGTTGCGCACCGGCGTGAAGACGACCGACACCCTCGGTGTGCTGCTGGCGGCCGACCGTCGGTCCCGACGGTTCCACGAGCACGAGATCGAGCTGCTGGCCGCGCTGGCGGCGCATGCGGCGGTCGCTCTCCGTAACGCCATCCTCTTCGAGTCCTACCAGGCGGCCCTCGATGAGGTGAACGAGAGCAACACGACCCTGCAGCAGGCGAGCGAGCTGCGCGAGACCCTGGCCGACGTCGTGGTGCGCGGCGGCGGCGTGTCCGACGTCGCCGACGTCATCGCGCGCGCGGTGGGTGCGGCGGTCGCCATCGTCGACCGCACCGGCGAGGTGCTGAACCCCGGACCATCGGTGGCCGAGGTGCCGGTGCCGGAGGATCTTGCGCTGTTCGACGACGCCAGGACACACACGTGGCAGACCCAGTCGGGCATCCACGTGTCGGCCACGGCCATCGCTCTGCGTGACGGCGTCGGGGGAGCCCTGGTGGTGGCGACCGGCGCGCCCCTGAGCCCGAGCAGGCTCCGCCTGCTCGAGACCGGCGCTGTGGCCGTGGCGCTGGCCGTGGTGTCGGAGCAGGCCGTGGCCGAGGCCGAGCTGCGGTCGCGCGGCGAGCTGCTGGCGGCTGCGCTCACCGCGGGGACCGACGAGGCCGGCCTCCGTCGGCGGGCGCGGGCGGCCGGTATCGACCTGGACGCGGGCGGCACGGTGCTGGTGCTCGGCCATGGCGCCGAGCGCGCCCAGCGACGCCTCGGTGATCGGGTCGCGGCGGCCCTCGGGGGCTGGGCGGCGGACCATGCCGGCCACACCGTAGTGCTGCTGTCGGGTGTGGACCCGGTCGTGGCACGGGATCGGGTGATTCGTGTCGAGGGCCCCGAGCTGCCGGGCGCCGTCGGCATCGCCCCCTGGCCCGGCGGCGTGACGGCGCTGCGCGCCGCGCACGAGTCGGCGCGTCAGACTGCCGTGCTGCTGGTCGCCCTCGACCGCGGCCGCTCGTGCGCGCTCGTCGCCGAGACCAGCCCTTACGCCTCGTTGTTCGGGCGGGCCGGTCGCGGGGACGCCACGGCGTTCATCGACGACCAGGTCGGCGCGCTGGTCCGCCACGACGCCGAGAAGAACCGCCACCTGGTCGAGACACTCGAGACGTACCTGGGTCAGGCGCAGCACCACGCTCGCACCTGCGCGGCCCTGCACGTGCACGCGAACACCCTCTACCAGCGGCTCGACCGCATCACCGAGCTGCTTGGTGACGGGTGGCGGGGGACCGACCGCGCACTCGAGCTGCAGCTCGCGCTGCGGTTGCGCCGGCTCGCTGAGCGCCTCGACGCCGACGGGGCAGAACCTCCACTCTGAGCCCACAACGCCGGAGCATTTCTCCGTGTGACGAGGGCCACAGAGATGGTCTTCTGGTCCTCGTGACCAGTAACTCCATCCACAGGCGCCGCACATGACCGCCGATGTCGCGCGAGACGTCGCGGCCACCGCCATCGCCGAGGAGCTCGTCGCTCTGTTGCCCGCCGGGGCCGTGCTGACCGACCCCGACGTGGTCGAGGGCATGAGCCGCGACCAGGCGGCGTGGGCGCCGTACGGACGGCCCGCTGCGGTGGTCCGTGCGACCTCCACCGACGACGTCGTACGCGTAGTCCGCGCCTGCCTGCGGCACGGCGTCCCGGTCGTTGCCCGCGGCGCCGGCACCGGGCTCTCCGGAGGAGCCAACGCTCTCGACGGCTGCGTCGTCGTCTCGCTCGAGCGCATGAACCGGGTGCTGGAGATCAACCCGCTCGAGCGGCTCGCCGTCGTGCAGCCGGGCGTGGTCAACGACGTGCTTCGCGAGACGGTGGCGGAGCACGAGCTCTGGTACCCGCCGGATCCCGCCAGCTCACCGTGGTCGACGATCGGCGGCAATGTCGCGACCAACGCCGGTGGGCTGTGCTGCGTGAAGTACGGCGTCACCCGCGACTACGTCCTGCAGCTGGAGGTCGTCACCGGACGCGGTGAGGTCGTACGGCTCGGCCGGCGCACCGCCAAGGGTGTCGCGGGCTACGACCTGATGGGGCTCGTCATCGGGTCGGAGGGAACGCTCGGCATCGTCACCGAGGTCACCGTCCGCCTCCGCCCGCTGCCCGCCCCGGCCGTGACGGTCGCCGGCTTCTTCTCCTCCGTCGTGGATGCCGGAGACGCTGTGCGGGCTGTGAGTGAGGCCGGTCTGGTGCCGTCCGCGCTCGAGCTGGTCGACCGGCACTGCCTGCAGGCCGTCGACGCGTGGAAGAACATGGGGCTGTCCACCGAGGCCGAGGTCGTCCTGCTGGGTCGCTTCGACGATCCGGGCGAGACCGGCGAGGCACTCGCCGAGCAGATGGTCGACTGCTTCCGCACCGCCGGCGCCACGTGGGCCGAGCGCTCGACCGATGAGGCGGAGGCCGAGGCGCTGTTCGCCGCCCGTCGACTTGCCTATCCGGCGCTCGAACGACTCGGACCGGTCCTGACCGAGGACGTCTGCGTCCCCAAGGAGCAGGTGCCGGAGATGTTGGCGCGCATCGAGCGCATCGCGATCCGCCAAGACATCGTGATCGCGAACATCGCCCACGCTGGCGACGGGAACCTGCACCCGCTGCTGGTGACGCCTCCGGGCGAGGAGGCGGCCCGCGCGCGCGCCGAGGCTGCCTTCGACGACATCATCGCCGACGCCATCGCGCTCGGTGGCACCGTCACGGGCGAGCACGGCGTCGGCCTGCTCAAGCGCGACGGCCTCACCGCGGAGCTCTCCGCCGAGGTCGTCGAGATGCACCGCGCGGTGAAGGCTGCCCTCGACCCCGCTCACCTGCTCAATCCCGGCAAGGTCTTCTCCTCGCCACCGACCACAACGACCGCATACCCGACAGGAGACATGTCATGACCCGTCCGTCCGTCGCCCGAAAGATCTTCGGCGCCCTCGGCGCCGGGGCGCTCGTCCTTGCCCTGGCCGCCTGCGGTGGCGGCGAGGACAGTGACGCCGCCGCTACCGCGGGGCAGCTGACCTGGAGCTATGCCCTGCCCGACTCCGCACCTGTCCTGCTGGGCATCGAGGAGGGCATCTTCGAGAAGCACGGCATCGACCTGGTGGCCGAGGAGGCCGCGGCCACCGACCTCGTCGGCGCCTTGATCTCCGGCAAGGTCGACCTGAGTGTCAACACCGGCCCGGGCATGGCCGTGGCCGCCGGGCAGAACGTCCCCGTCGTCGCGGTGAGCGGTGTCACCACCTTCGAGGAAGGCGCCACGGGTAGCTCGGGCTCGGCGCTCGTCGTGCCCGCGGGCAGCGACATCAAGGCGCCGAAGGACCTCGAGGGCCGCAAGGTCGGCGTGAACCTGCTGAAGTCGGCCTCCGAGTTCGGGGTCCGCCAGGTGGTCGCCGACGACGGAGGTGACGACACGCTGGTGGAGATCGTCGAGGTGCCGTTCCCTGCCGTCGCCGACGCGCTCGCGTCGGGTGACATCGACGCGGCCCTCGTGGCCGATCCATTCATGACGCAACTGATCGACGGCGGTGCCGAGGTGCCGTTCGGCGACCCCATCGAGACGGTCTTCGCCGACTCGCCCCGTCTGGTGATGACCGCGACCCGCGAATGGGCCGATGCCAACCCCAAAACCGTCGACGCCCTGCAGGACGCCGTAGCCGAGTCGATCGAGCTGGCCGACGAGGACCCGAGCAAGCTCATCCCGATCTACGAGAAGTACTTCAAGATGAAGCCGGAGGTCGCCGAGGCCACGCAGATCAACAAGCTCGAGGCCGGTATCTCGCCATCGAGCTTCGCCACCATCAACGACGTCCTGGTGCGCTACGCCGGCATCGCCGAGCCGATCGACGTCGAGCAGGTCGTGGCGAAGTGACGGTGTCCGAGCGCGTCGTGGAGGGTCGGGACGTGGTGTCCGACGCAGTGCCATCGGCATCGGTCCCGCCCTCCGCGGAGCGGCGGGCGCGCCGCGCGGTGCCGGCCCTGGTCAGTCAGGTCGGGGCCGTTGTGGTGGTCCTGGCCGTGTGGTCGTGGCTCGCCGCGACCGACCAGGTCAGTGACGCCGCCCTGGCCGGTAGCGTCGAGTCCTTCGCCCGCCTGGCCGCTGTGCTCGGCACCTCCGAGCCCTGGACCGCGATCGGACAGACGCTCACCGCGTGGTCGATCAGCCTGGCCGTAGCGTTGGCCGTCGCCATCCCGCTCGGGCTGCTCCTGGGCGGCAGCACGCTCGCCTACCGAAGCTCGAGGTTCACGATCGACTTCCTGCGTACGATCCCCGCGCTCGGCCTGATCCCCTTGGCAGCGCTCGTCTACGGCGCGAGCCGGGAAGCCGTGCTGATCATCGTCATCCCCGCCTGCATCTGGCCCCTCCTGCTGCAGACCATCTACGGCGTACGCGACACCGACCCTGTGACCGTCGAGACGGCGCGCAGCTACGGGCTCGGCCGCTGGTCGATCCTCGGGCGCGTCGTGCTGCCCAGCGCGCTGCCGTACATCGCCACGGGCGTCCGCCTCTCGGCGATCATCGCGATGCTGCTGGCGATCTCGGTCGAGCTGCTGGTGCTGGCCCCCGGTGTCGGCGCCCTGATCGCCGTCGCGCAGCGCAACGGCGAGACCGTCGACGTCTACGCCTATACGTTGCTGGCCGGGTTCCTCGGCCTGGGGGTTGTGTTGCTGTTCAGTCGCCTGGAGCGCAGGATCATCGCCTGGCACCCCTCCGTTCGGGGGCACCGATGAGGCGCGGGCTGACGTCCCTGGCAGTCGAGGCCTGGCTTCCGGTCGCGCTCGTGACGACGTGGTGGTTCGCCTCGGCCAACAGCACGTCGATCTACTTCCCGCCGCTGCAGACCATCCTCGAGCTGTTCCAGGACCTGTGGCTCTTCGAGCGGGTCCCTACCGACGTGACGTTCAGCCTCACCAACCTCGGACTGGGACTCGGTGCCGGGCTGGTCGCGGCGCTCGCGGCGGGCGTGGCGTTCGGGCTGATGCCCCGGGTCCACAGGGCCCTGACCCCGGTGTTCGAGTTCATGCGTGCCACGCCGATAGTCGCCCTGCTCCCGCTCATCGTCGCCATGCTCGGTCTCGGGGTGACGTCGAAGGTCGTCATCATCGCTCTCGGTGCCTTCTGGCCGACCTTCCTCAATACCGTCGACGGAGTCCGTGCGGTCGATCCCTTGGTGCGTGACGTCGCTCGGACCTACCGGCTCACGGCAGCGACGCTGGTCACCCGAGTGATGCTGCCCAACGCCGCGCCGCAGATCATGGTCGGTGTGCGGACCAGCGTCTCCGTGGCCGTCGTCATCATGGTGGGTAGCGAGCTGTTCGGATCGAGCGAGGGCATCGGCTACTTCATCCTGCAGTCCCAGCGCAGCTACGCGATCGCCGACATGTGGGCCGGACTCATCCTCCTCGGCCTGCTCGGCTACGCCCTCAACCTGCTCAGTGCCGGAGTCGAACGGCTCGTGCTGTCGTGGCACGAGGGCCGTCGTGCCGGCTCCACCACCGTCGCCGCCGTCGGCGCCTGATCCCATGGAGTCCTCATGAACCAGTCACCACCGGTCTCCGCAGTCCGCATCGCCGGGCTGCAGCAGACATTCGTCGTCAACGGTGTCTCCCGGCACGTGCTCGACGGCGTCGACCTCGAGATCCGGGCGGGAGAGACCGTCTGCGTCGTCGGTCATTCCGGCACCGGCAAGTCGACCCTGCTGCGCTGCGTCGCCGGGCTCCAGCGGCCGAGCGGGGGAGAGGTCGCGGTCGCGGGGCGGGCCGTCGCCGGTCCGCCGGACGGCCTGGCAGTCGTGTTCCAGGACTACAACCGCTCGCTCATGCCGTGGTTGCGGATCCGCGAGAACATCACGTTGCCGTTGCGCCGCTCGCTGTCGCGGCAGGAGCGTAACGCCCGTGCCGCCGCGGCGCTCGCCGCCGTCGGTCTGGAGGGTGTCGAGAGGCTCTACCCCTGGCAGGTGTCCGGCGGGATGCAGCAGCGCGTGGCGATCGCCCGAGCCTTGGCGTACCGGCCGCGGGTGCTGCTGATGGACGAGCCGTTCGCGTCCGTGGACGCTCAGACCCGTGCCGACCTGGAGGACCTGGTCGTACGCATCGCCGCCGAGTCCGGGCTGACCCTGATGGTCGTCACCCACGACATCGACGAGGCGGTCTACCTCGGAGACCGTGTGGTCGTGCTGGCGGGCAAGCCGGCGCGCATCGCCGCCGACCTCGAGGTCGACCTGCCGTCGGGGCGCGACCAGCTGACGACGAAGGCAGATCCGGAGTTCCTCCGTCTGCGCGGCGAGGTCATGAGCCTCATCCGTCGCGAGACGGCGAGCATCGCCGAGGAGGTATCGGCGTGAGCACCAGGATCGAGAGGGTCGAGGCTGCGGCCGGGACGTTCGAGGTGTTGATCCGTCCCGGCACGACCGGGCCGGTGCTGGCGGTGCACGGTGTGTCCAGCAACAACCGGCTGTGGTCGTGGGTTCTCGACGCGGCGCCGGAGGTGAGCATCATCGCTCCCGACCTCGCCGGACGCGGGGGGACGCCGGCGCGACCCGGGCCGTCCTCGGTGGCCGAGCACGCCGAGCAGCTCGTGACGCTGCTGGATGCGCTGGGTCACGACCAGGTCCACCTCCTCGGCATGTCTCTGGGCGGCTTCGTCGTCACCGAGCTCGCCGCGCGACATCCTGACCGTGTCAGCACCGTCACCCTGGTCGATGGTGGGCTGCCGCTCGACTTCGGCGAGCAGGGGCCGCCGCCGCCCGCAGCAGCGGCTCCGAAGTTCCGCGCGCAGTACGCCACCGACCGAGTCTGGTCCGACGAGGCGGCGTACCTCGACCACTACCGGGGCAGCGTCGCGCCGCTGACCGGGGCCGACGATCCGCGCATGCAGACCCTGGTGGGGCATGACCTCGCGGTGGTCGACGGCGGGCTGTCTGTGCACCGCGACCTCGAGACGGTCGTCGACGACGCGGTCTCGGTCCTCGCCTCCGACGCCCCGGCCGCGACGCTGGCTGCCGTACGGGCACCCGTGCGCTTGGTCTACGCGCCCTGGAGCATCGGGGCAGACTCGGCGCCGATGTACGCCCCCGCACATGTGGAACGCCTGGTCGCCACGACGCCGGCCCTCGTCTCGGCCGCTCTGGTGGACGGTGTCGATCACGCGGCGATCATCATGACCGACCACGGCGCGTCAGCCTGTGTCGCGGCGCTACGCGCCAACCTCGGGATGTGAGTCGCGTGCGCCGGCAACGGACTGCCGCGGCCGGGCTCGTGGCGTTGCTGGTCGCGGGACTGTGGTCGGCGCCGACTGCGGCCGTCGCCGGCGCGGAGCAACCAGCGGTCGGGCAACCGGTCGGAGAGGTGCGGTACGGACGGGTCGCGAACGACCTGGGCACCATGACCTACCGCCTCTTCGTGCCGCCCCAGGTCGCACAGTCCGATGACGCGGTGCCCCTCGTGGTCCAGCTGCACGGGTCCAACGAGCTTGTCGACGACGTCGCCGTCCGGTCGCGTCTCGACGAGCTCGCCCTCGAGCGCGGGTTCGTCGCGCTCTATCCGCAGGAGGATCGCGGCGCGACCCTCACGGGCATCTGGAACTGGACCGAGGCCGCCCAGCAGGGCCGGGACGGGCGGGCGCCCTCGCTCGTCGCGGCGACCGCCGAGGACGTGCGTGACACTCTGCCGATCGATCCGGCCCGGATCACGGTCGGCGGCTTCTCGGCGGGTGCAGGCATGGCCACGGTCCTGGCCGCGACGCATCCGGACGTCTTCCGCGGCGTGGAGGCCGAAGCCGGCTGCATGTTCAACGGGACCCTCTGCGCGATCGGCTCGCCCGATCACCTGATAGGAACGACACCCGATCCGATCGAGTCCGCTCGCCAGGCCGTTGCGGCGATGGGCGAGCACGCCCGCCGCCAACCGTTCGTCATCTCGTACGGCACGCTCGACCCGCTGGCGCTCGTCGTCGGGCAGCAGGCCCTCGTCGAGCAGTGGCTTGCCACCAACGACCTTGTCGACGACGGGCTGCTGAACGGCTCGGTGCCCGGGACCCCGGCAACGCTCACCTATGAGACGACCAACGGCCGGATCGACGAGGTCGCCAGCTACGTGGACGCCCAGGGATGCCTGCTCGGTGAGCGTCACGTCGTCCATGGCCTGGCGCACGCCTACTCCGGTGGCGAGCCGCTCCACCTGCTCGACGCCGGGGCCGATCCTGCGGGCCCGCAGATGCGCGAAGTCGCCCATGACTTCTTCGAGACCCAGGCAGACGGCGTGTGCCAAGCTCCGCCGGCCGGGAAGTAGTGCCGGGAAGACGAGGGTATGGACGTCATCCCTATGCCCTGTGACAGATGAGGGAGACGATCTCCATTACCCAGCCGGGCTTGGTTCCTTAGCCTCCTAGATCGAGCGGCGACGGTGCCGCCCCCGAGCCAGGAGCACCCGATGGCGCTGACCGAGAGTCCCTTCCCCCCACAGCCGCCCACGGCCGACGACGCCGACGTCGCGCCGCCGCGGCGCGGCATGTCGTTCGGCCTGCTGATGATCTATGTCGCGATCCTCGCGGTGAACTCCGGCGGCAACGGCATCCTGCTGCCCAACATCGTGGCGGGAATCGACGAGGCCGGCAAGATCGGCAACCTCGCGTTCGTCACCACGATCGCCTTCATCGCCAACATCTTCGCCCAGCCCATCGCGGGCGCCCTGTCAGACGCCACCCGCTCGCGCTTCGGGCGCCGTACGCCGTGGATGGTCGGCGGTGCACTCGTGACCAGCGGCTTCCTCCTCGGTCTGCCGATGGCGCAGTCCGTGCTGATGGTGGCCCTCGTGTGGCTCGTCGTCCAGTGCGGCGTCAACGTCGTCCAGGCCGCCGCGACGGCTATCGTCCCCGACCGCTACCCCGCAAGCCGCCGAGGCAACGTCTCGGCGATGATCGGCGTCGGCATCACGATCGGCAACGCCGTCGGCGCGATCGTCGCGGGCAGCGCCGCCGGGCAGGGCTTCCTGCCGTACGCCATCCTCTCGCTCCTCGTCCTGGTGATCGTCGGGGTCTTCGTCGTCGCCTACCGCGACGAGTCCGCCACCCGCCTGCCCCGCGAGCGCAGCAGCGCCAAGGACTTCCTGCGCGGCTTCTGGATCAGCCCCCGCCAGCACCCCGACTTCGCGTGGGCGTTCGGCTCGCGATTCTTGATGGTCATCGGCTTCTACGGCGCTCAGACCTACGGCCTCTACATCCTGCGCGACTACATCGGCATGAGCGATGCCGCGTCGAACTCCTTCGCCGCGACGATGGGTGTCGTCCTGCTTGCCGGCGTCCTGCTGTCCGCGCTGGGCAGCGGCTGGCTCTCCGACCGCGTCGGGCGGCGCAAGCCCTTCATCGTGTGGTCCTCGGTCGTCATGTCGATCGCCCTCGCCATCCCGCTCCTCGTGCCGACGACGACCGGCGTGCTGGCGTACGCATTCCTGCTCGGCCTCGGCTTCGGGGTCTACATCTCCATCGACCTCGCCCTGATGACTGAGGTGCTCCCCGCCCGCCCGCAGGGCGAGGGTGCCGGCAACGCTGGTCGCGACCTGGCCATCCTGGGTCTGGCCACCACGCTGCCGCAAGCGATGAGCCCCTCGATCGCTGCTGGCCTGGTCACCCTCACCGGTGGCTACGAGGTCCTCTTCGTCGCCGGCATCGTGTTCGTCATGCTGGGCGCCGTAGCCGTACGCCCGATCACGTCTGTGCGATGACCGCGGCGTGAGCAATGCGCCGGAGGATTTCTCTACCTGCACGCCTCCGTGACTGTGCTGATCTCCATGGTCGCCCGGGCTCCGGGCGGCTAGCGTCGGGGACGTGCCAAGCTTCCGGACGACCGACGACGTAGTGCTCTCCTACACCGACGAGGGCCATGGACGGCCGGTCGTGCTCGTCCATGGCTACACCGCACCCGCCTCCGCATGGGTGCTGACCGTGGACGCCCTGGTCGCTGCTGGGCACCGCGTCGTGGCGTTCGACCGGCGCGCCCACGGCGACTCCGAAACGCCCGCCCACGGCCAGCGGATGGCGCGCCACGGCCGCGACCTCGGTGAGCTGCTGGAGCACCTCGACCTCCACGACGCGGTCGTCGTGGGGGCCTCGATGGGTGGCAACACGCTCTGGGCCTACGTCGACCAGTTCGGCCCTGCCCGACTCGCGGCAGCAGTCGTCGTCGACCAGACCCCCCGGATGCTCAATGACGTCACCTGGACCCACGGTTTCTACGGCTACGACGCCACCAACGCCGCGACGCTCTTCACGGACGGTGTCCCGCAAACCGGCCAGGGGCGCCCCGCCGAGCGGGTCGGCGAGGCCGTCGCCCGACTGACAGAGCGCCTGGGCGGCATGCCCGTCTTCCGAGACGGTGCCGCTCCGGAGACGCTGTCGCTGCTGCTCGATCACGCGCTGCAGGACTGGCGCGACGTCGTACGCCGCTTCCCGCTGCCGCTGCTCATGCTGGCCGCGCGCGACAGCCAGGTCTGGCCGTGCGAGCACGCCGAGGCCGCGGTCGCCGGCACGGCGCACGGCCGGGCGTTGGTCATCGAGGACTGCGGCCACGCGATCAGCATCGATCAGCCCGACCGCTTTCACGAGGTGCTCCTGCACTTCCTCACCGAGACCGCTGCCGGTGTCAGCACCGAGGCAGGGACGGTCCGATGAGGCTCGCCACGGCGCGTCACGGTGACGGCCCCCGGCAGGTCGCCCTCGTCCACGGGCTGGGCGCCGACGGATCGATGTGGCGCGGCATCACCGAGCGCATCGTGGCGGCGGGCGGCGTCACGGTCACCACCGTCGACCTCCGCGGGCACGGAGCCAGTGACCGGTCCGACGACTACAGCATCAGGGCGTTCGCCGATGACCTGGTCGAGACGCTGCCCGCCGGCCTCGACCTCGTGGCCGGCCATTCCCTGGGCGGCACGGTGCTCGAGCGCGCCGTCGCCCGACTGGCGCCGTCCCACGCGCTCTACTTCGACCCCGGCTTCCGGCTCGGGCTCCCGACCGAGGGCCTGGCCGGTCGGCTCTTCTGGGCGACCGCGCCCGTCGGTCTCACGGTCGCGGGGCTGGCGCAGAAGTGGCGCAGCCGCGGTCGTCCAGCGCTCGACCCGCGCGATGACATGCTCCGCACGGAGGCGACCGAGAGGTTCGACCGCCGGATGGCGATCTCGGTCTTCCGCGACGTGGCCCACGCTCCGGCACCGGTCGCCGCCCCAGCCGTCCCGTCGACGATCGTGCTCTCCGACGACTCACCCGCCGTGCTGCCCGAGGCGACAGTCACCCGCTTGGAGGCGCTCGGCTGGGACGTACGCCGGCTGCCCGGGGTCGGTCACGACTTCTGGCTCGAGGACGCCGAACGCACCTACACCTCGGTGCGTGACGTCCTGATCGGTCACGGCGACTGTGGTCCTAGCTGACCTTGCAGCAGCGGGAGTCCGTCCGGGACGGGCGTGGTAGCGAGCCGCCCGGGTCTCGATCCCTGCTCCTGACTCGCTCCTGGCGCTCGCTCACCTGGTCACTCCAGGGCACTGATCGCGAAGGCCACCGCGAAGCCCACCGTCGTCACGAGACCGACCACCTTGCCACCGTGCTCGAACGCCTCCGGCATCATCGTGTCCGCCAGCATGGTCAGGATCGCCCCCGCCGCGAAGGCGAGCACGAAGGCGACCGTCGTGTTGGATGCGTCGGCGAACGCGGTCGCGCCCACCTGCGCGGCGATGCCGCTGACCACGGTGACGAGCACCCAGAGCCCCATCACCTGAGCGCGCGACCAGCCTGCCTGCGACAGGCCGACGGTGGCGGCGATCGCCTCGGGCAGGTTGGACAGGAAGACGGCGGCGAGCAGTGCGAGGCTCACCGTGCCTTCCGAGAGTACGGTGAGGCCGAGCGTCATCGACTCCGGGATCCCATCGAGCACGATGCCCAGCACGATCGCGAGGCCGACACCGGTGGCCTGCATCCCCGAGGTGCTCTTACGGCCGTCGCCCCCGAGTCGATCGATCAACCAGTCGCCCCCGAAGAACGTCAACGAGCCGGCAAGCAGCCCGATCGCGAGCGCGCCCGTGCCGTGTGCTGTCTCGAAGGCCACCTCGACGAGCTCGTAGGCGATGGCGCTCATCAACACCCCGGCACCGAAGGCCATGATGATCCCGACTGCCCGCCGGGGCAGTGTGACCACGTAGGCGAGCCCGCCGCCCAAGATCAGCGAGGAGCTGGCGACAAGTCCCCAGATGAGCGCACCGGTCAAAGCACACCCCGCTCGACGCCGGTCATGAGGTCCAGTATGGCTGACCTACTGCTCGGTCGGCGCGTGCGTCGACCCTGTGTCCTGACGGAGTGGCTCTCGGCTGACAGCTTCTACGACGACCTTGTGAGTGACGTCGGGGAGGGGCCTGGGCTCACACCACGCGTACGCGGGTCTTGACCTTCGTGAAGTCCCAGACCTCGGCCGCCATCGTGGCGCTGAGGCGGATGCAGCCGTCGGAGGTCTTCTCGTCGGTGCCGAGATACCAGTTCGGGTGGATCTGACGACCCGTCCGCATGCTCACCGGCACCCGGTGGAAGGCAACGCCGCAGGGCGCGAACCGGACGAAGTGGTAGAGCCACTGCGTGCCGCTGTAGTTCGTACGCGGGTTGCCGCGGGCCGGTCGGCCGCAGTAGGAGCCGGTTCTGTACCACTGCTTGTCCAGCCACTCCGCGTCGATCATCCCACCCTGCGCGCGGATGGACCCGTCGGCACGCACCAGCCAGACCCAGTCCTGTCGCTGGCTGATCACGATGCGGCGTCCGGTCCCGGTGCTCGCCGGCACCGGCCGTACGTCACACCGCTTCGCCGTCGCCGACATCAGCCGTGTCCGCGTGGTGGTCGTGAAGCGACCGCTCGGGCTCAGGCGGTGGCGGGTCTGGAAGCGTACGACGGCCGTGCGGGTGTGGTCGTCCACGCGCCCGTCGACGCGGCCGACGTTGCAGCCGAGACCGGCCAGCCGGGTCTCCCACCGCTTGATCGTCGTGGCGGTGGCGGCGTTGCCGGGGCTGACCGCCACTACCGCGGTAACAGCCAGCGCGGCAGCGGCGACGAGGGGGAGAACGAGGACGAGGGTGGAGCGGCGTGCCCGAGATGCGCCGGCCAGGGTCGCGAAGATTGGCACCGGCCGAGGCTATGCGACCCCCGCGCTCCGGGCAGGCGATGTTGCCCGGTTGTTGACCAGATGACGCGGACACGAGTGGCGCGGCCGGCGTTGCGGTGCCGGGCAGAGGGCGCTAGTGCGCGGTGCTCTCGTCGAGGTCGACGCGGGTGGAGAACTGGCGACGATACTGCCCTGGGGTGACCTTGTAGACCCGGGCGAAAGCGCGGTGCAGGGATGCGACGGAGCCGAATCCAGCCTGCGTCGCGACCGTAGCGATCGGGGCGTCGGTGTGCAGGAGCTGGTCGACGGCGGCCTGGACCCGCATACGTTCCACGAGGGCGGCCGGCGTGGTGTCGAGCTCGTCGCGGAGCAGGCGGGACAGGTGACGAGGGCTGACGTTGATGCGCATGGCGAGCGCATCGACGGACAGGTCACCACGGAGGTGCTCGGGAATCCAGGCGAGCAGCTGCGCTATGCGCTCGGAGGTCGACCGCCTGGGTCCGAGCAGTGCGCTGAACTGGTGCTGGCCGCCCGTGCGTCGCAGGTGGACCACGAGCCATTGTGCGACAAGCCGCGCGACCGCTTCGCCGTTGTCGGCGGCGACGAGTGCGAGAGCGAGATCGATACCGGCGGAGACGCCGGCTGACGTCCACACCGGCCCGTCGTTGACGAAGATGGCATCGGAAGCGACCGTGATGTCGGGATGCTCGGCGGCGAGCAGGTCGGCGGTCGACCAGTGGGTGGTGGCCGACCGTCCGGTGAGCAGTCCGGCGGCGGCGAGCGTGTGCGCGCCGGTGCAGACGGATACGACGCGACCGGGCATCGGCGCACCGGAGCGCAGCCATTCGACGAGCTTCTGGTCGACCAGTGGCCCTCGGCCGTCATCGCGGAGGCCGCCGGGAACCACCAGCGTGTGGATGTCGGCCCCGAGCTGTCCCCAGCCGCGCTCAGCGATGAGCGGTACCCCGCTCGACGTTCGCACCGGCCCGGGCTCGGCGGCAACGATCACCACGTCGTAATCGACGGCTTCCGTTGTTCGTGACGCGGTGCTGAATACCTGGACGGGCCCTGCCACATCGAGCATCTCGACCCCGTCGAAGACGGCGATCGCCATGACGCGCTTCCCAGCGCTGCGTCGGTCACTCACCTGCAGCGGTCCTTTCGTTGCTGGCCGGCGAGGACCGGCCGGCATGTCCGAATCTGAGATAGGAAGGTCATTGCAGACATCGTACGGCTGGGTGACGATCGGTTCTCCACCCTGAGGAAGGAACGCGATGTCACCTACCACCCCTGATACCCCGACGGCACAGGCTGCTGCAGCGCTCGCCCGTGAAGCAGCGCCGGCATTTCTGGTGAACCACAGCTACCGGACCTACCTGTTCGGGGCCGCCCTCGTCAAGAAGGACGTCGACCACGAAGCGGGATTCGTCGCAGCGATGATCCACGACCTCGGCCTGACCGACGCCCACCGCGGAGACGCGGACTTCGGAGAGGTCGGCGCCGAGCTCGCCGCGAGGTTCCTGGGGGAGCGCGGATGGGATCGGGAGCACATCAAGCTGGTGGAGCGGGCGATCCTCCGGCACACCAGGCTCATCCCTGACGGCAGCCCCACTGCGCGGGTCGTGCAGTTGGGCGCCCAGATCGATGTAGCCGGCCGCGGCATGAAGAAGCTCGACGAGCAAGCGCTCACCGGCATTCTGCGGGCCTACCCACGGCTGGACTTCGCCCGCCAGATGCGTGCCGCCTACCTGGATGAGGCTCAGCGTCAGCCCAAGGGATCATTCGCCAAGCTCGAACGAAGCGTCCGCCTCTCTGAGCGCTTCACCAACAACCCGATCGACCGCGTCGCCTGAGCTGCCTCGTCCGGGGCTGCGCCGTCGGCGTCGTTCTCAGATGTCGCCTCAAGCGAAAGGCCAAAGCACTCATCCAGCCCGACGGCACGCCGAGGGGTTCTGACGCAGCCCCACGTTGTCCCTCACGATCCTACGGTCGACCCAGGTGTTGCGGGCAACCGAGAAGTTGCCGGCGTAGGAGTTCCTGACCACTCGCATGGACCGCACGTGATTGCGGACGACGAGGAAGTTGTTGCACGCCTTGTTGTCCCGGACCATCAAGGTGCCCCGGTTGTTGCGTACCACCAGATTGTTGGCGATCGACATCTCGCAGATCGCCACGTTGCGGGAGTTGCGGACCATGAGGTTTCGCCCGGCCACAGGGTCCACGCGGCACCCCGCAGCCCCGATGGTGACGCGCTGGACGACATTGCGGACGTGGATGTTCCGGCCGATGTGCGTGTCGGTGATGCTGACCACCGTCGGTGCACCCGTGGTGCGAACATTGCCGGTGATCCTGGAACTGGTGATCACGCAGCGGGCGTCGTCCGGGATGACTACGTGGCGGAACGTCCGGTGGTGGTAGCTGCCGTCGCAGACGAGGTCGGGCGGCAGCGCCTGCGCGCTGAGGACCGGCCCCAACACGGGCGTGAGCGCGCCGATGAGAAAGAAGACGACGAGCTGCTTCATGTGAACCCTCCGAGCCCGGGCGATGTGTGTCTTCAAGACGCGCCAACGAGAACATGTGTTGCACGGGCTCGCCCATATTCCAGCTAGCCGATGGGTACTTCTCGCTGTGGCGGCTACGCGGCGCGCGAGGCGCTCGACGAACAACGCGACTGAGCCCCTCTCCCGATGAAACGGAAGAGGGGCTCAGGTCGGTTCAGAGCTCTGTGGCCTAGATGTCGTAGTAGAGCACGAACGCCCGAGCGATTAACGGTCGATGTCGGCTGCTCATGAAAGTGCAGGTCGGGGACGATGTGACGGATGGTGAATGGCGGTGGTCGATGTGCGTTGACGGCTCTCCTGCGGAACCTCTGCGGAATTCATGATGAGGCCCGAACCCGGCTGCTCTGCAGCCTACGAGTTCCGGCTCTCGTTGCCTGGGTCGTAGAGGTCACGGCGATCGCCGTAGCTCGCTGGACGATGGTCGCCTCGGCCGCGTCGCCCAGGTGTCAGCGGACACGCCAAGATCCCTGTAGGCGGACACGGACTTCCCTGCTGACGGACAGCTGATCTCCCTGTCGCCAGCGATGTCGTGGGGGCGACGCGTTCTCGTGTCGGTCCCGTCCGAACGGCCCCTCCGGGGTTCTGCTCGAGGTCTTCGACCACCAATCGAGCAGGACCACCAGGAGAGGCCGCTGAAGAAATCTAGTCCGAGAATGGACCCATGCAGGCAGGCGGCAGCGCCCGACGGAGTCGGGTAAAGGTGCTGGTCAGGCCGCCGACGTGAGGGTGACGTAGCCGATGGCTTCGAGTGTGCGGACGGCGCTGCGCTTGACGTTGGCGGTGGAGCGAGTGCGGTCGCAGTGGTCTCGGCCGAGGTCATGGAAGCGGGCGTCGGGGTCGCTGAGGAGGATTCCAGATGATGACGAGGGTGGACCGGCCGACAGCGACGAGGGCTCGGTTGCGGCCACGTCTTCGCGCGATGCGTCTGTAGCGGGCACCGAGGAAGGTACAACGCCGAGGTCAACGCCCACATGATCCAGGTCAACGAGGCCATGGGCTTCGAGCCGGTCGAGTGGCTGTGCAGCATCCAGAAGTAAAGCGCCTGCGCCGGGCGCCGTGCGTCACCGACTGTTGAGCCAGACCACATGCTGAGGATGCCACCACACGCGGAGCATCAGAGCGACTTCGGCGGCCAGCAGCACCATGAGGACGGCAGCGAGAAGGGTGTATTGGGCCGGAGTCTTCTCGAAGAAGTACAGAACCGTCGCCGGAATGGGGGCTGCGGTGCAGAGTGCGGCTACGAGAGTGGGCCATGGTGAGGCAATGGATCGCGGATGACGCCTGGCCCATCGCAGGATCAGCGCGTGCGGGAGTGCGGCCAGCAACGCCAGTCCGGCGATGCCCAGACCGAGGAGTGCGAATAGTTGTTCCCAGCCGTCCGCGCCGATGACGAGCACGAGGATGACCCATCCCGTTGCCATGGCGGCTACGGACAGGCACCCGATCATGACGGTTGCGGCAACAATGGTGAGCACCTTCACCGTGGGCAGCATCTCCACGGACGTTGCGGGAGGATCTGGCGGCGCTGGCACGGCCGACACGATAGAGCATCTGGGATTGTGTGCGGTCGTTTCACGGGTCGTACGCACGTGACGGCGCGGGTCAACCGAGACCCTGTCTCAGATGACCGCGCACGTCGCTGTGGTCACGATGAGGCAGGAATGCGACGCCACCCTTCGCCGGAGTAGAAGTACAGCTCCGGCGCGAGCCGCCGGGTAGGTCGACGAGGCGTGAACCGACTGGGATCGGCCTCTGAAGCCCGTCTCCTGCGGAATCCCTGCGGAATTTGACCCTCGTCGCCCCAATGACAGTGGCCCCTGATCCTGCGAAAATGCAGGTCAGGGGCCACTTACGACGTAGAACGAATTCTAGATGTCGTAGTAGAGCTCGAACTCGTGCGGGTGCGGGCGGAGCTGGATCGGGAGGATCTCGTCGTTGGTCTTGTAGTCGATCCAGGTCTCGATCAGGTCGGGGGTGAAGACGTCGCCCACGGTGAGGAAGTCGTGGTCGTTCTCCAGGGCCGACAGGACGGCGCCGAGGGAGGTCGGCACCTGGTTGATCTCGGCCATCTCGTCCGGCGGAAGCTCGTAGATGTCCTTGTCGATCGGAGCCGGCGGCTCGATCTTGTTCTGGATACCGTCGATGCCGGCCAGCAGCAGGGCCGAGAAGGCGAGGTACGGGTTCGAGGACGGGTCCGGGAACCGGGTCTCGACGCGCTTGGCCTTCGGGTTGGTGCCGGTGATCGGGATGCGGACCGCGGCGGAGCGGTTGCGCGAGGAGTAGACCAGCGAGATCGGAGCCTCGAAGCCCGGCACCAGGCGGTGGTAGGAGTTCACGGTCGGGTTGGTGAACGCGAGCACCGCGGGGGCGTGCTTGAGGACGCCGCCGATGTACCAGCGGGCCATGTCGGAGAGGCCGCCGTAGCCGGTCTCGTCGTAGAACAGCGGCTCGCCGGCGTTCCAGATCGACTGGTGGACGTGCATGCCCGAGCCGTTGTCACCGAAGACGGGCTTCGGCATGAAGGTGACCGTCTTGCCGGCCTCCCAGGCGGTGTTCTTGACGATGTACTTGAACTTCATGACATCGTCGGCAGCCTTGAGCAGCGTGTCGAACTTGTAGTTGATCTCGGCCTGGCCGGCGGTGCCGACCTCGTGGTGGGCGCGCTCGACGAGCAGGCCCGACGCCTCGAGGTTCTTGACCATCGTGTCGCGCAGGTCGGCGAAGTGGTCGGTGGGGGAGACCGGGAAGTAGCCGCCCTTGTAGCGCGTCTTGTAGCCCAGGTTGTTCGAGCCGTCGGGGTTCTTGTCGGCGCCCGAGTTCCACCAGGCCTCGACGGAGTCGATCTTGTAGAACGACTCGCCCTCGGATGTGTTGTAGGCGACCTTGTCGAAGATGAAGAACTCGGCCTCGGGGGCGAAGAAGGCGGTGTCGCCGATGCCGGTCGAGGCGAGGTACGCCAGGGCCTTGCGCGCGATGTTGCGCGGGTCGCGAGAGTAGGCCTCCCCGGTGATCGGGTCGTGCACGAAGTACATCAGCGCGAGGGTCTTCGCGGTGCGGAACGGGTCGATGTACGCAGTCGTGACGTCCGGGTAGAGCGCCATGTCGGACTCGTGGATCGTCTGGAAACCACGGATCGACGAACCGTCGAAGGCCATCGGCTCCAGGTTGAACGACGACACCGGCACCGTGAAGTGCTGCTGGACGCCAGGCAGGTCGACGAAACGGATGTCGACGAACTCGACCCCCTCGTCAGAGATGAACTTCAAGAGCTCGTCGTCAGTGCTGAACATCAATCCTCCTTGGCTCACCCGGTCGGGCAGAGCCAGATAGGTCTCTCGCGATCGAGGCCGGACCCTCATGGATCCGACCGTGCCACGCAAATTACGAAGGGACGGTTGCACAGGAGTGTCGCAAATGTTTCAGGCGTGTAACAGGTTGTGTGATTTGATCGGCAACCATCCCGGATCTCACTCCTCAAGACGTCGCCGCCTAGGCTTACCGACGTGACCAGTTCCGCCACTCCTGCGACGCCCACTCTGCCCTATGACACCGCGAGCTGGGGCAGGCGCGTCCTGGCGCTCTTCATCGACTGGCTCGCGTCGTCGCTGGTGGCGTCGGTCTTCCTCGGCGTACGGGCGCTGCCGTTCGGGTCGCTCCTCGCCGGTGTCGACCCACGGCCGACCGACAACCTGTGGATCCTGGTCGTCTTCATCGTGCAGACGGCGGTCTTCACGACGCTCGGTGGAGGCTCCTTCGGCAAGCTCGTCACGCGACTGCGTACGGTGCGGGTGTCTCCGGGGGAGCCGGACGTGCGCCCGCTCGATCCGCTGCGGAGCATCGCCCGTCAGATCCTGGTCGTCCTCGTCGTTCCGCCGCTCGTCTTCCGCCCCGACCGGCGCGGGCTGCACGACCTGGCGGCCGGCACCGCGACCGTCACGCTTCAGACCTATCGACACGTGTTTCGCCGGGTGGGTTGATAGGCGTCCAGAGGTAGGTTGGACCGGTCAGCCGCAAGCAGCGGCAAACACGAAGGGAAGCTCAATGACGCTCAACCGTACTCTCGGGCCGCGTGGCCTCTGGCGCCGTGCTGCTGTGGCAGGCGTGCTGGCCGTATCGCTCTCGGGCCTGGTGGCCTGCGGCGGCGGTGGTGGGGCCGGCGGCGCCAGCGAGGGTGACTCGGTCTCGGCCGAGGAGATGACCGAGGTGATGAAGAAGGCGACCGACATCGACACCGCCCACTTCACCACGAAGATGGAGGCGAAGGCGTCGGGTCAGACGGTCTCGATGACCGGCGAGGGCGACATCCAGAAGGAGCCGCCGGCGCAGCACTCCACCATGAAGATGAGCGGCGGCTCGATGAACATGGATCTGGAGACGATCCTTGTCGACGAGAAGATCTACATCAAGGGCATGATGGGCGACTCGTGGATGACAGCGAGCGCCGATGATCTCGCCAAGATGGGCGGTACCAGCCTGGAGTCGATGAGCAACCCGCTCGCGTTCTTCGAAGGCATGGAGGAGTCGATCAAGTCCTCCAAGTTCGAGGGCGAGGAGACGGTCGACGGCGTCGAGACCAAGCACTACAGCTTCACCGTGGACTCCGCGGGCCTCGCCAAGAGCCTCGGCTCCGACAGCACCAGCGGCCTGCCCGAGACGATCGACCAGGACATCTGGGTCGACGGTGACGGCCTGCTCCGCAAGGCCGAGGTCGGCATGGGCGACATGGGCACCGTCGAGATGGTGCTCTCCAAGCACGGCGAGGACGTGACCATCGAGGCGCCGCCGGCGGACCAGGTCACCGACATGCCGAGCATGGCCGGCTGACAGCCAGTTCGTACGCAGTAGGGCC
>NZ_JBHWLY010000047.1:0-46254 GCF_042730435.1 Nocardioides sp. NPDC059952
CGGCTCGGCTGCTGCCGCGTCGTCTCACACTGCCGTCCGCGGGCCCGGTGTTGGATGTTTTTAAGGAGCGGCCTGGGGGGGAAATTTGGTGAGTTTGAGCCGACTCGGCATCAGGCGAGGGTGCGGACGAATGTCACCGGCATCGAGGTCGGGTAGCGGTAGGAGAGCGAGTCGGTGTTGCGCTCGACCTGGTCGGCGGGCACCGCGAGGGAGACCTCGGGGAGGCGCTCCAGCACGGTGCGTACGGCCGCCTGCACGATGATGGTGCCCGGCCGCTGGGCGGGGCAGGAGTGGGGGCCGGCGCTCCACGACATGTGGGCGCGGTTGCCGATCTCCAGCCACGGGTCGCCGCCGGTCATCATCGGGTCGACGTTGGCCGCAGCGATGCACGGCACCACCGCGTCACCCTTGCGGATCAGCTGACCGCCGAGCTCGACGTCGCGCAGCGCGAACCGTGGGGTGATGTTGTAGCACGGCGGGTCGCGCCACATGACCTCCTCGATCGCCTGGTCGACGTCGAGGCGGCCGCCGCGCAGCCGGCCGGCGAAACGCTCGTCGGAGAGCATCAGCAGCAGGGTCTGGGTGATGGTCGCGATGGTCAGCTCGTTGCCGGCGATGATCATCACGATCATCGCCTCCATGACCTCGTTGTCGTCCCAGAGGCCGGGGTCGTCGATCAGGTGCGAGGTGAGGTCGTCCTGGGGGTCCCTGCGGCGCTTGGCGATGTGGTCGACGATCTCGACGGCGAGCTCGATGACCCCCTCCTGGGCGAGCTGGCCGCCGCCGAGAACCTTGTGGGCCGCCTTGCGCATCGAGTCGCCCACCTCATGACCCATGCCGAACATCGCGGCGACCGAGAGCAACGGGATCAGCACGGCGTAGTCCTGGACCAGGTCGGCCTCGCCGCGCTCGAGCATGTCGTCGACGAGGTCGTTGCAGATGCTGCGTACCTTCGCGGCGTAGCCGTGCTCGTCGACCCGCGAGAGGGCCCGGTCGACCGGCGAGCGCAGCCGTCGCCGGAGCTCGCCGTCGTTGTGGAAGGAGTTCTGCCGGGTGGTCACGAAGGGGTAGATCGGCATGTCCGGCAGGATCTTGCCCTCCTGCACCGCGCTCCAGTTGTCGCCGTTGCGGGAGAAGACCTCCTCGTTGCGGATGACCTCGCTGAACTCGGCATATCCCATCGCGAACCAGACGCGTACGCCGGGGGAGAGCTCGCCGGGGGCGACCGGACCCCACTCGGCCCGGAGCCGCTGGTGCACCTGCCTCGCCCGAGGGCCGACGGTGTCGGGTGCCTGGATCAGGTCGGTGAGGTCGGCGAGACGTACGGTGCGGGTGGGAGTCATCGCGGGTGCCTGTTCGGGTCGTGTGATCGGGTCAGTGATCGGGTCAGTGCGTCTTCAGCGCGTGGCGCACGAGCGCGGCGAGCGCACGGGCGCAGGCGTTGCGGTTCTTGGCGTTGCACACGACGATCGGGGTCTCGTCATCGAGGTCGAGCGCCGTGCGGATCTGGTCGGGCTCGTAGTTCGGCGCGCCGGGGAACTGGTTGATCGCGACCACGAACGGCAGGGACGTACGCGTCTCGAGCTGGTCCAGCACCTCGAAGGAGTCCTCGAGGCGGCGGGTGTCGACCAGGACCAGGGCACCGGCGGCGCCCTCGGCGAGGCCTGACCACAGGTCCCAGAAGCGGCGCTGCCCGGGGGTGCCGAACAGGTAGAGCGCGATCTCGTCGGTCAGGGTGATCCGGCCGAAGTCCATCGCGACCGTGGTCGTCGTCTTCTCCGGGGTCGCCGCGATCTCGTCGATCCCCTCGCTGGCCTGGGTGATCGACTCCTCGGTCCGCAGCGGCTCGATCTCGCTGACCGAGCCGATCAGCGTGGTCTTGCCGACCCCGAAGGAGCCGACCACCAAGATCTTGACCGACTCGACGACCGTCGGCGCCAGGTAGCGGTTGTCGTCAGAGGTGGTTGAGAGCATGCAGGACCTTCTGGAGGGTTTCGCGGGAGGGGCCGGTGGCGGTGTCGCTGTCGGGGCGTACGCCGATCAGGCCGGCGTCGATCATGTCCGAGGCGATCACCGCCAACACGCTGACCGGCTGGCCGAGATGGACGGCCATCTCGGCCATGGAGATCACGCCGAGGCACTGGGAGAGGACCTCGCGTTCCTGGCGGCCGACCTCCGCGGGGGCCGCAGCCGGGCTGGTGTGGCCGAGCAGCAGCGTCGCCGGCGTCAGCCGGTGGGTCGGGCGGGCACGACCGCCCGTCCGGACGTAGGACCGGATCGGGTGGTCGACGTAGTCGTCAGCGGCGTCGGGCATCGGCTCGGATCTGCTCAGACCGAACGTCTCGGGGTGCTCATCGCGCGCTCCCCGATCATCAGGACGGTCGCCTGCATCTGCTGGGCGACCAGCGCCGGGTCGATGCTCATCTCGGTGACCACCGCGAGGCGGGAGCCGTCGCCGGCGCCGCGGATGAACAGGAAGCCGCCGTTGAACTCCACCATCACCTGACGGGGGTGGGCATCGGCGCCGAACTGGCGGCTGATCCCGTGGCCGAGCGAGGTCAGTCCGGCGCACGCCGCGGCCAGCTTGTCGGCCTCTTCGCGCGGGGTGTGGCTCGTGCGGACCCGGACGAGCCCGTCGGCGGAGAGGACCACGACATGACGTACGCCGCGTACTCCCGCGACCAGCTCCAGCATCCAGCTGTTCTCATCGGTCATGGTTCCTCCAGTGGTTCTCGGGTGCGGAATCGGTCTCCGCGGCGGTGCTGCCGTCCATGCGGTCGACGGCCTGGTGCGGGATGGTCGTGCCCGTCGCGGGCGTGACCGGGGTGCTGAGGAAGCTGCTCATCCAGGCGCCGGCCTGCTCAGCGGTCGGCTCCGGGCGCGCAGGGACTGCTTGGCTCACGGCTTGCTGGTGTCCGGTGGCGAGGCGTAGGCCGCGCTTCGATCGGCGCTGGGGCAGGCCGTCGGAGGTGAACAGTGCGGACTCGCGCTGCTCGTGGTCGGGTACGGGATCGGGTGCCTCCGCGGTGGTGTAGACCGGCCAGGCCGGCGTCGCCGAGGCCGGTGGCGCCTTCGGCGCTCGCGCCAGGAGCGAGGAGGGGACCGGGGTCGAGACCGGCGTACGCGGCGCCACCTGCTCCGGAACGGCCGGGGTCAGCGAGGCCGTCATCGACTCGGGGACGAGGACGGCCACCCGCAGGCCACCGTGGACGGACTCGGTCAGATCGACGCGGAACCCATGTCGGCGTACGTAGGTGCCGACCACCGCCAGGCCGGTCTGCGGGATCTCACCGAGGTCGTGCAGGCGAACCTGCCGGGTGCCGGAGGCGATCTCGCGCATCCAGGCCAGGTTGGTCTCGTCCATGCCGACGCCTGCGTCGTCGATCTCGAGGGCAGCGCCGCGGCGTACGGAACGGATCGTGACCAGCACCTCCGTCGCGGGCGGCGAGGACTGGGTCGCGTTGGCGAGGAGCTCGGCGACGAGATGGATCAGCGGCTCGACGTAGGCACCCTGGATCGCCACCGGCGGGTCGCCCTCGACCCGGACCCGGCGGTAGGCGGTGATCCGGCCGGCCGCGCCGCGTACGACGTCGGCGATCGCGAGCGGGTCACGCCAGTGCTGCCCGGGCTGCTCCCCGCACAGCGTGGCGATGCTCTGTGCCAGCCGCGCCTGCTGCGCCGCCGCATGGTCGACCCGCATCCCCGCCTCGAGCACATCCGGCTCGGCCGGGAACTTCGCCACCATCCGCGTCGACTCCTCCTGGATCCGGTGCGCCGACGCCTGCACCTTGCGAGACAGCGACAGCACCGCCACCCGCATCCCGGCATCTCCGCCCCGCCCATTCGACTCAGCCGAATCCGCACTTGCGGGGGCCGAGTCGTCATTTGTGGCGGGCGAATCTGCGCTTATGGGGGACGAGACGACACTTTCGTCGTCCATTTCTGCAGATTCGGTCTCCGGTTCTACAGACTCGGGCGCCACTTCTACGGATTCGGCCACCGTTTCTACAGATTCGGCCGGGGTGCGGTCGTACGCCATCGCGGTGAGCCACAGGGTGAGGGCGACGACGGGTACGCCGGCGAGGATCCAGGGCCAGAACCACTGATCACCGGTGGTGACGAAGATGACGGGGGAGAGCGCGACGAAGAGGACGATCGCGGTACTGCAGAACCATGGACCGGCTCGGTGGAGTCGGGCCAGGAGTGGTCGGGTCATGTCAGGGCACCTGGTGTGGGGGTGAACAGTCAGGGCATGAACCCGCGGGTTCAGGGCGGTCTGGACGAATCCTGATCCAGTCCCCGGAGACCGGCGCACACACGCGCTCCACTTCATATCACCAACAGAGCGCTTGGTCACCTACCGCGGGTGATTTTGACCATATTTCGATGATGCATCCTCGACGCGGCCGGATCCGCCCGGGCGACTAAGGTGACGGGGTGTCACAAATGGGTCCAGGCTTCGGTGCGAGCGGCGGGGCGATGGGCGGCGGCGGAATCATGCGCAACCTGCGTGCCGACCGGACGGTTCTCCAGCGCGGGCTGCCGAAGGGCACGCTGAAACGCGTCGTCTCCTACGCCAGGCCGCACCGGGCCCTGATCAGCGCGTTCCTGGTGTTCACGGTCTTCGACGCCGCGCTCGTCGTGGTGACCCCGCTGCTGACCCAGCGCCTCATCGACGACGGTGTGCTCGAGCAGAACGTCTCGCTGGTGGTCTGGCTGGCCCTTGCGATGGCGTTGGTGGCCGTGGTCGACATGGGATTCGGGATCGTCTCGGGCTGGCTCTCGACCCGCATCGGTGAGGGACTCATCTTCGACCTGCGTACCCAGGTCTTCGGCCACGTCCAACGCCAGTCGCTGGCCTTCTTCACCCGGGCCCAGACCGGCGCACTGGTGAGCCGCCTGAACACCGACGTGCTGGGCGCGCAGCGGGCCTTCACCTCGACCCTGTCCAACAGCGTCTCCAACCTGATCTCCCTCGTCGTGGTCGGCGCGGCGATGCTGGTGCTGTCGTGGCAGGTGACGCTGATGTGCGTCGCGCTGTTCCCGATCCTGTTCCTGACCTCGCGCTGGGTCGGCCGCCGCCTGGCCGGCCTGACCCGCGAGCAGATGGACGGCAACGCGGCGCTGGCCACGACGATGACCGAGCGGTTCAACGTGGGCGGCGCCCTGTTGCTCAAGCTCTTCGGCCGCCGCGAGGAGGAGGATGCCGCGTTCGCCCAGCGCGCCGATGTCGTACGCCGCCTGGGCATTCGGATCGCGCTGCTGACCCGCCTGTTCGGGGCGACCATGCAGGTGGTGCCGGCGCTGGCGACCGCGCTGGTCTACGGCGTCGGCGGCTGGATGGTGATCCAGGGCGACGTCACGCTCGGCACCCTGACCGCGCTCGGTCTGTTGCTGGTGAGGCTGCTGGGGCCGTTGCAGGCGCTCTCCAACGTACGCATCGACGTGATGACCGCGCTGGTCAGCTTCGACCGCGTCTTCGAGGTCCTCGACCTGCCTTCGCTGATCAAGGAGAAGCCCGACGCGGTCGAGGTGCCGGCCGACGCCGCGTCGGTGCGGTTCCGCCATGTGGCCTTCACCTACCCGCACTCCGAGGAGGTCTCGCTCGCCTCCCTGGAGACCATCGCGCGGCCGGAGAGCCGGGAGGTGCGCGAGGTGCTCTCCGACATCGACTTCGCGGCCGAACCGGGGGAGATGGTCGCCCTGGTCGGTCCCTCCGGTGCCGGGAAGTCGACGATCACCCACCTGATCGCGCGGCTCTACGACGTACGCTCCGGGGCGGTCGAGGTCGGCGGCCTCGACGTGCGCGAGGTGACCCTGGAGTCGCTCGAGGCCGCGGTCGGCTACGTCACCCAGGACGCCCACATGTTCCACGACACCGTGCGCGGCAACCTGCTCTACGCCCGCCCCGGCGCCTCCGACGACGAGATCTGGGCCGCCCTCGACGCCGCCCAGGTCGCCGGGGTCATCAAGGGGCTCCCGGACGGTCTGGACACCGTCGTCGGTGACCGTGGCTACCGCCTCTCCGGCGGCGAGCGCCAGCGGCTCGCGATCGCCCGGCTGCTGCTCAAGGCACCCCACATCGTGGTGCTCGACGAGGCCACCGCCCACCTCGACTCCGAGTCCGAGGCCGCGGTCCAGACCGCCCTGGATGCCGCGCTGGAGGGACGTACGTCCATCGTCATCGCCCACCGGCTCTCCACCATCCGCGCCGCCGACCGCATCCTGGTCGTTGAGGCCGGGCGGGTCGTCGAGGCGGGCACCCACGAGTCGCTGCTCGCCGCCGGTGGGCTCTACGCGGAGCTCTACGAGACGCAGTTCCGTCGCTAGGCGGGGCGGTCAGCTCTTCCCGCTGCGCTCCTTCTCGTACGCAGCCTGGTAGGCCGCCTTCACGGCCTGCTTCTGGGCCAGCTTGGCGGCCTTCTTGCGGGCGCGCTCGTCGGCCGGCTTGTCGCCGTCGGCGGTGCCATCGTCTTGTGCAGGCTCGTCCGGGCGCTGCGTACGCCGCTCGTCATACATCAGGTAGAAGAACCCGGCGATCGCGAGGATGCCGAAGAACCACCACTGCAGTCCGTAGAAGAAGTGGGGGCCGTTGTCGAGCTCGGGCAGGTCGGCCGGGCGCAGTTGCGTGGCGGGCTCGGGGGACTCGGTGTCGAGGTGGAGCCAGCCGGTCAGGAGCAGTTCGTCGACCACCTTCGCGACCTGGGTCGAGGAGAGCGCGCGGGTGGCGTGGTAGCCGTCGACCTGGGCGACGTCGGTGGAGTCGCCGGTGCCGTCGGCGCGCACCCAGCCGGTGATCGTGACCTCACCCGAGGGCGGTGCCGGGAGGTCATCGAACTCGTCCTGCGACTCGGTCTGGAGCCAGCCGCGGTCGACGAGCACCGCGCTGCCGTCGGCGAGCACCAACGGGACGACGATGTCGACACCCTTCGCGTCGTCGGGGGTGCGGTAGCGCCAGATGATCGTGTCGTCGACCGCGTACGTCCCGGTAGCGGTCACCCGCCGCCACTCGTCCTCCTCGGAGACCTCGCGGCCCGGGGCCAGCACGTCGGAGACGGGCGACGCCTCGGCGTGCTCGTTGGTGCGGACGATCTGGTTGCTGGTCTTGCGGTCCTCGAGACGGTCGAACTGCCACTGGCCCAGCCACCAGGTCCCGTAGGCCAGGATCAGCACGAACACCGTGAAACCGGCCCAGCGTCGGCTGAGCAGGAAACGGAACGAACTCACCCGACGAGACTAACTGGCATGCGGTCCTCACTCACGATCCGGGTCCAGCCTGCCTAGACTGGTGTGATGACGACCTCCCCGACAGATCAGACCGAGCAGAGGCTCGTCGACCGGTTCGGCCGGGTCGCGACAGATCTGCGGGTCTCTCTGACCGACCGCTGCAACCTGCGGTGCACCTACTGCATGCCGGCCGAAGGGCTCGACTGGCTGCCTGGTGACGAGGTGCTCACCGAGGACGAGGTGGTCCGGCTGATCGGAGTGGCCACCGGTCACCTCGGGGTCCGCGAGGTGCGGTTCACCGGTGGCGAGCCGCTGGTCCGCCGCGGGCTCGTCTCGATCGTCGCGCGCACCCGCGAGATCGCTCCCGAGGCAGAGCTCTCGATCACCACGAACGCGCTGGGGCTGGCCAAGATGGCCGGGTCGCTCGCCGAAGCCGGGCTCGACCGGGTCAACGTGTCGCTGGACTCGATCCGGCCCGAGACCTTCGCGCAGATCACCCGCCGCGACCGGCTGGCCGACGTGGTCGCCGGGCTGGAGGCCGCGGCCGCCGCCGGTCTGGGCCCGATCAAGATCAACGCGGTCCTGCTGCGGGGAGTCAACGACGACCACGCCGCCGAGCTGCTCGGCTGGTCGGTCGAGCGCGGCTACGAGCTGCGGTTCATCGAGCAGATGCCTCTCGACGCCCAGCACGGCTGGTCGCGCGACAAGATGGTGACCGCCGACGAGACCCTGGCGGCGCTGTCGGCGGCCTTCGAGCTGACGCCCGCGGAGGAGCCCCGCGGCAGCGCCCCTGCCGAGCTCTTCTACGTCGACGGTGGCCCGGCCAAGGTCGGCATCATCGCCTCCGTCACCCGCCCCTTCTGCGGCGACTGCGACCGGGTGCGCCTCACCGCCGACGGGCAGGTGCGCGACTGCCTGTTCGCGCGCTCGGAGTCGGATCTGCGTACGCCACTTCGTGCTGGCGCCTCCGACGCCGATCTCGCCGCCCGCTGGGTCACCGCCATGGCCGGCAAGCGCGCCGGTCACGGCATCGACGACCTCGGCTTCCTCCAGCCCGACCGTCCGAGGGCCGCCCGGGGCGCCTAACCACCCGCGGTGCCGACCCCGGCGTGGGCGGTGTTGGCGCCGCGTTGACCCGCCGCCCGACGGGAGTGACGCCTCGTCAGGTGCCTACGCGGTCCAGGGCGTCCAGGACGAGGTCCCAATAGCCCCGTACGTCGAGGGTGATCGCCACCTGGGCGTTGGGTGGCTCGCCGAGGCGGCCGTGCAGGTCGACGACGGTGGCGCCGCGGGTCCAGCGGCCCTCGGTCTCGGCGGCCACGAACGACTTGTGCCAGGTGATCAGGCTGGGGTCGATGAGAGCCGCGATGGTGCAGGGGTCGTGGACCGGGGGAGCGGCGAAGTCGAAGACGTCGGAGTAGGTGCCGCCGAAGAAGCCCATCAGGTCGGCGCACGCCCGGCCGACCGGATGATCCATGGCCTGCATCCGCGCGACGACGTCGGGGGTGGCCAGCGCCTGGTGGGACAGGTTGAGCCCGACCATCCGGATCGGGAGGCCGCTGGTGAGGACGAGCTCGAGAGCCTCAGGATCGGCGTAGGCGTTGAACTCGGCGGCCGGCGTGGTGTTGCCGCGCTCGGTCGAGCCGCCCATGAAGACGATCTCGGCGATCTTCGGGCCGACCTCGGGATGGTCGCGCAGCAGCAGGGCGATGTTGGTGATCGGTCCGGTGGCGACGACGGTGACGGGCTCCGGGGCGGCCAGGAGGGACGTACGCAGGAACTCGACCGCTCCGGCGGCGACCGGGGGAGCGAGCGGGTCGGGGAGGTCGGGACCGTCGATCCCGGTCACGCCGTGGATGAAGTCGCCGATGTGGATCTCGCCGGCCAGCGGCCCGGCGGCTCCGGTGGCGACCGGGACATCGGGCCGCTGCGCCAGCGCCAGGATCCGCTGGGCGTTGTAGGTCGCCTTCTCCACCCGGCAGTTGCCGAACGTGGTGGTGATGCCGAGCAGGTCGATGTGCGGGCTGCCCAGGGCCAGCAGGATGGCGATGGCGTCGTCGTGGCCGGGGTCGCAGTCGAGGAGCACAGGGATCGGGTTCAACGCACGACCTCTCCGGGGGAACAACTAGTGAGGGACGACGTCCTTGAGGAATCCGCGCGCTCCCAGGAAGTCACCGAGCGACTCCTTGTGGGTCTCGCACGCGAGCCAGATCTTACGCCGATCGGCCGTGTGGATCTTGGGGTTGTTCCACTGCAGTTCCCACGAACCGGGGTCCTGGCAGCCCTTGGCCGAGCACAGGTCGGAGTCGAGCGCGCCCATCAGCGCTCGTCCTTCTCGTGGAGCTGCTGTTCGCGTCCGCTCTCGAGCTGGCGGGGGCCGTAAGGAGAGTCCATCAGGTTCATCTCGTCGCTCTTGGTGTTGGTCGCGTTGGCCATGACGACTGCGACGTAGGGCAGGATCAGAGCCGCCGCGATCAGGATCGGCCACAGCCAGCCGATGCCGGCCAGACCGGCGATCACGGCACCGATGAAGCACAGCGAGCGGATCGACATCGAGATGGCGTAGCGCTTCTGGCGCATGGCGATGTCCTCGGCGCGGCTACGGCCTGCGGTGGTGATCCTGATCGGTTGTGCCTTGGACATACCGCCAGTCTAGGTCGTGGCCGATGGCCTCCGGTCAATGGTGCGGACCCAACAGGGGCGCTCCGATGGACTTTGGATGGTTCTCACAAGCAAATCCAAGACATTGGTCGTACGCCGAAGTAATCGCTACCGTCGCGCCTGTGACTGACAGTGAAAACCCCACAAGCAAGCTGCCCCGTTCGGTGCTTGTCACCGGCGGCAGCCGCGGCATCGGCCGGGCGATCGCCGAGGCCTTCGTGGCCAACGGCGACAACGTGGCCGTGACCTCCCGCAAGGGCGGGGCTCCGGAAGGGGCCCTGGACCTGGTGTGTGACATCACCGACCCGGCCGCCGTCGAGGAGGCGTACGCCGCCGCCGAGGCCGCCCACGGACCCGTCGAGGTCCTCGTCGCCAATGCCGGGATCACGAAGGACACCCTCGTGCTCCGGATGTCGGAGGACGACTTCACCTCGGTGATCGACACCAACCTGACCGCGTCGTTCCGGCTCGCCAAGCGGGCCTCGAAGGGCATGCTGCGGCTGCGCCGCGGGCGGATCATCTTCATCTCCTCGGTCGTCGGGCTGCTGGGCAACCCGGGCCAGGTCAACTACGCGGCGTCGAAGGCCGGGCTGGTCGGCATGGCCCGCTCGCTCGCGCGTGAGCTCGGCTCGCGGGGGATCACCGCCAACGTGGTCGCGCCGGGGTTCGTGGAGACCGAGATGACCGCGGTCCTGACCGATGAGCAGCAGAAGGCGATCACGGACCGGGTGCCGTTGGGGCGCTACGCGTCACCGGACGAGGTGGCCTCGGCCGTGACGTGGTTGGCTGATGCGGGTTATGTGACCGGGGCCGTGATCCCGGTCGACGGCGGACTTGGAATGGGGCACTGATCATGGGTTTGTTGGACGGCAAGACTGTTCTCGTCGCAGGGGTCACGATGGACTCCTCGATCGGCTTCGCGGTGGCGAAGGTGGCCCAGGAGCAGGGCGCCCGCGTCCTGATCTCCAACTTCGGCCGCGCGCTGTCGATCACCAAGCGGATCGCGAAGCGGCTCCCCGAGGAGCCGCCGGTCCTCGACCTCGACGTGACCAACCAGGAGCACCTCGACGGCCTCGCCGACGCGCTCCGGGCCGAGGGCGTCGAGCGGCTCGACGGGGTCGTGCACTCGATCGCGTACGGCAACCCCGAGACGCTCCTCGGCGGCAAGTTCCTCGACGGCCCGTGGGACGACGTCTCCCAGGCGGTCCAGGTCAGCGCCTACTCGCTGAAGTCGCTCGCGATGGCGACCCGGCCGCTGCTGTCCCCTGGCTCGTCGATCGTGGGGCTGACCTTCGACGCGACGATCGCCTGGCCGGCGTACGACTGGATGGGTGTCGCCAAGGCCGCGCTCGAGTCGACCTCGCGCTACCTCGCCCGCGACCTCGGTCCGGACGGGATCCGCTGCAACCTCGTCTCCGCCGGGCCGCTCAAGACGCTTGCCGCCAAGGCCATCCCGGGCTTCGAGGAGCTCGACGAGGGCTGGGGCACCCGGGCGCCGCTGGGCTGGGACAACACCGACCAGGGCCCGACCGCGAAGGCCGTCTGCGCGCTGATCTCGGACTTCTTCCCGGCGACCACCGGCGAGATCATCCACGTCGACGGGGGCTATCACTCGCTGGGGGCGTGAGGTCATAGGGTTGCCCGCATGCGGACCCTCGTCATCATGCGGCACGCCAAGGCGGAGTCGTCGGCACCCACCGACTACGAGCGCCAGCTGACCGAGCGCGGCCATGCCGACGCGGTCGCGGCGGGGAAGTGGCTGGCCGAGCAGGGCGTGGTCCCGGACTACGCCCTGGTCTCGGCGGCCGACCGCACCACCCAGACCTGGGAGGACGTCGCGCTCGGCGCTTCGTGGGACCTGACGCTGGCCGAGTACGACCAGGGTCTGTACGCCGCCGGCACCTCCACCGCCCTCGACCTCGTCCGCGGCGTCGATGACGGCATCTCGACGGTCATGGTGATCGGTCACAACCCGACCGTGTTCTCGCTCGTGCAGCTCCTGGACGACGGCGAGGGCGACGACGAGGCCGGCAACGAGCTCGCCCTCGGCTTCCCGACAGCCGCCGTCGCCATACTCACCTACGACGGCGACTGGTCCGAGCTCGACGAGGCCGAGGCCTCCGTCACCGCCCTCCACGTCGGCCGAGCCTGACCGCCGAGAGGTCACCCGCGTCGGGCGAGACGTCACGTACGTTGCTCGAGAGGTCACACTGCTGCCACCTCGGCCAGCGGGAGTGACGTCTCGACAGATCGGCTTGGGCGGGTACCCGGACTGAGTCTGAGGTTGTGCGGTCGAGACGTCACTCGCGTCGGTCGAGACGTCACTCGCGTGCCACTCGGCCGACGCGAGTGACGCCTCGGCCGACCTACGTGACGCCTCGGCAGGATCTCAGAGGAGGGGAGGGGCGGGGGTGACGATGCCGGCTTCGGCGTCGGCGGCCTCGATCTCCTCACGGGAGATCCCGAGGAGGTACATGATCGTGTCGAGGTAGGGGACGTTGATGGCGGTTCCGGCGGCGGAGCGGACCGCGGGCTTGGCGTTGTAGGCGATCCCGAGGCCGGCGGCGGCGAGCATGTCGAGATCGTTGGCGCCGTCGCCGATGGCGACCGTGGCGGCCTCGGGGATGCCGATCTCGGCGGCGAACTCGCGAAGCGCGCGAGCCTTGCCGGCGCGGTCGACGACCTCGCCGACGACCTCACCGGTCAGCACGCCGTCGACGATCTCGAGCTCGTTGGCGCGGGCGTAGTGGATGCCGAGGTCGGCCGCCAACCGGTCGGTGATCTGCGAGAACCCGCCGGAGACGATGGCGAAGCGGTAGCCGAGGCGGCGCAGGGTGCGGACCATCGTCCGCGCTCCCGGGTTGAGCTGCAGGCCGGCGTAGACCTCGTCCAACGCGGTCGCGGGGACACCCTTGAGATACTTCACCCGCCCGCGGAGCGACTCCTCGAAGTCGAGCTCGCCGCGCATGGCCGCCTCGGTGACCGAGGCGACCTCCTTCTCGTAGCCGGCGTGGGCGGCGATCATCTCGATCACCTCCCCGTCGATCAGCGTCGAGTCGACGTCCATGACGATCAGGCGCATGCCGCGACGGACCAGATTGGCGGGCTGCACCGCGATGTCGACGCCCTGGGCGGCGGCCTCGGCCGCCAGCGTCACGCGCAGCTCGTCGGGAGCCGCACCGGAGACGTGCAGGTCGAAGGCGGTGACCGGGTAGCGGGCCAGCCGGATGATCCGGTCGATGTTGCCGCCGGCCGAGGCGATCGTGCGGGTCACCGACGCGAGCGCGGCCGCCTTCAGCGGCAGGCCCAGCACCGTCACCCGGGCGCGGTCGGCGGGCTCCCGCGGGGTGTCGCCGACGCCCTCCTCGATCTCGACGGTCATGTCGAGAGCGTGGGCGGTCTCCTCGATCGCGTGCTTGAGCGCGTCGGTGCTCGCCGCGTCGGCCGGCGCGGTCACCAGGAGCCCGAGCACGAGCCGCGCCCGCAGCACGATCTGCTCCAGGTCGACCACGTCGACCCCCGCCAACGCGAGCGTCGCCAGGGTGGCCGAGGTCAGCCCGGGACGGTCGTTTCCGGCGAGGGTGATCAGCAGAGTGTCGGGACGGCGCTCGAGCGCGTCGAATTCCTCGGTCATCGCTGCAAAGCCTAGTGGAGCCGGTCCCCGCGTCTCAGTTCGGCGGCCACACCTCGGGCGATCCCGCCGCGGTGAGCGCCCTCCGTGCCGCGCGGTCGAGGCCGACCAGCGCCTCTCGCCGCCGGAGCATCTCCGAGGCGGACACGGCACCGCCGTCGTCCTCGAGTGCCACCGCGACGATCTCCCGGGCCTGTACGCCACGAGCAGCGAGCTCCACGCACCGCGGCGGCACCCCGGGCGCCCCGGCCAGGGAGGGCCGGTGGCGGAGGTTCATCAGGCGGTCGGCGACCTCGGGCCGCCACCGGGCGACGTCGAGCTCGGCGAGCGCCGTCGCGGACTCGCTCAGCGCGAGCCGCAGCGCACGGTCGGCCTCACCGACGTCGGGCAGCTGACGTCGGGAAGCCGCGTACGCCTGCCACTCGACGACCGCGCCGACCCGGACCGGAACCAGCCCGATGCCGGCGTCGCACACCGCCGCCTCCCCGGCCTCCATCGCGGCCGAGTTGAAGGCCCGCGGCCCACCCAGCCCGACCGGGTCGCCCTCGGCCGGGAACGCGACCCCGACACCGGTCGCCCCCTCCGTACGCAGCCGTCCCATCCCGCTGACCAGGGTGTCCGCGACCCCCTCGGTGCCACCGAGCCCGAGTGCGGCGAGCCCGCTGACGGTATGGGTCGCATCAGGCCCGATCACCGCATCCAGCACCAGGTCGGTGACCGCCTCACCGCGCAGCCACGCCGTCACCCACCAGGCCAGCCGCAGTGTCTCCGGCGTGGTCTCCAGCGACTCGGATTCGTCAACACTCACAGCCGCCTACCCTAACCCCGAGCCGGCCGACCCCTGCCGATAGATTTGCCGCCATGGCAGCCGTGCTGGAGTTCACCGACGTCACCGTACGCCGCGGGGGCAACGCCCTTCTCGACTCTGTGAGCTGGGTGGTCGAGGAGGACGAACGCTGGGTCATCCTGGGCCACAACGGCGCTGGCAAGACCACGCTGCTCCAGGCCGCCGCGGCCCAGCTCCACCCGACCTCGGGCGTCGTGAAGATCCTCGGCGAGCAGATCGGCCGCATCGACGTCTTCGAGCTGCGCCCGCGCATCGGCCTCACCTCCGCGGCGCTCGCCGACCGGATCCCGCGCCACGAGCTCGTCCGCGACGTCGTGGTGAGCGCCTCCTACGGCGTGGTCGGGCGCTGGCGTGAGCACTACGACGACCTCGACCACGACCGTGCCCAGGCACTGCTGATCGAGGTCGGCATCAAGCACCTCGGCGAGCGCCGGTTCGGCACCCTGTCCGAGGGCGAGCGCAAGCGCGTCCAGCTGGCCCGCGCGCTGATGGTCGACCCCGAGATGCTGCTCCTGGACGAGCCCGCCGCCGGGCTCGATCTGGGCGGTCGCGAGGACCTGGTCTCGACGCTGTCGACGCTGGCCTACGACCCCGACAGCCCGGCGACCGTGCTCGTCTCCCACCACGTCGAGGAGATCCCGCCCGGCTTCAGCCACGTGCTGATGATGCGCTCCGGCCGGATCACCGCCCAGGGGCTCATCGAGGACACCCTGACCTCGGCCAACCTCTCCAAGACCTTCGGTATGCCGCTCGAGCTCGAGGCGAGCGAGGGCCGCTTCTGGGCCAAGCGTCGCGCCCGTCACACCCGGTAGGCGGAACGTTAAGAAGTCGGTACCCGAACGTCCCCACAACGCATGGCCCGTCTGGATAGGGTGACGCCCATGGACTGGCAGGACTGGGACTGGGCGATCTGGACGGCACTCGGAGCGCTGCTCGTCGTCGGAGAGCTCTTCAGCCTCGACCTGATCCTGCTGATGCTCGCCACCGGCGCCTTCGCGGGTGCCTTGACCGGCGCGTTCACCGACAGCTTCGTGATCCAGGCGATCGTCGCGATGGCGGTCTCTGTCTCCATGCTCGCGGTCGTACGCCCGGGGTTGGCCAGGCGGCTCCACAACGGCCCGGAGATCCAGATCGGCGCGCAGAAGCTGATCGGTGTCCAGGCCATCGCGCCCGTCGAGATCAGCGCCCACAAGCCTGGGCAGCTCAAGCTCGAGGGCGAGCTCTGGACCGCTCAGCCCTATGACGAGACGCTCGTGATCGCGGCCGGCACGCCGGTCGAGGTGCTCGAGATCAGAGGAGCGACGGCGTACGTCCATCCTCTTCCGGAGCTCGGGACTCCGTAGCTTCCGGGCAACCTGACGCACAACGAACAGACAAGGACTGATTGGCAATGGGTGGCATCATCCTGGCCCTCCTGGTCATCTTGGCGGTGCTGGTGATCACCACGCTGGCCAAGACGATCAAGATCATCCCGCAGGCGCGGGTCGGCATCGTGGAGCGCTTCGGCAAGTTCCAGTCGAAGCGTGACCCCGGCCTGAACGCGGTGATCCCGTTCGTCGACAAGGTGCGCTACATGATCGACATGCGTGAGCAGGTCGTCGCGTTCGCACCGCAGCCGGTGATCACGGAGGACAACCTGACCGTCTCGATCGACACGGTCATCTACTTCCAGGTCAACGACCCGGTGGCGGCAACGTACGAGATCGCCAACTACATCCAGGCCGTCGAGCAGCTCACCATGACCACCCTGCGCAACATCGTCGGTGGCATGACCCTGGAGGAGACGCTGACCAGCCGCGAGCAGATCAACTCGGGTCTCTCGATCGTCCTGGACGAGGCGACCGGTCGCTGGGGCATCAAGGTCAAGCGCGTCGAGATCAAGTCGATCGACCCGCCCATGTCCATCAAGGACGCGATGGAGAAGCAGATGCGCGCGGACCGCGACAAGCGCGCCGCGATCCTGACCGCCGAGGGTCAGCGCCAGTCCGCGATCCTCTCCGCCGAGGGAAACAAGCAGTCCGCCATCCTCAACGCCGAGGGCCAGCGCGAGTCGCAGATCCTCGCGGCGCAGGCCGACCGGGAGGCCGCGATCCTTCGCGCCCAGGGTGAGGGCCAGGCCATCCAGACCGTCTTCCAGGCGATCCACGACGGCCGCCCCGACCAGTCGCTGCTGGCCTACCAGTACCTGCAGATGATGCCGAAGATCGCCGAGGGTGACGCCAACAAGGTGTGGATCATCCCGAGCGAGATCGGCGCCGCGCTCGAGGGCCTCGGCTCGACGATGAACAGCCTCAAGGGCATCCCGGACGAGGTCGAGGGCCCGGTCAAGCGCGTCGACATGGGCTCGGCCGAGCCGAAGCTCGACCTCGAGCAGTCCGCCGCGGCCAAGGCCGTCGAGCAGGCGCTGGCCGAGGCCAAGGAGGCCGAGGCCCCCAACCGGCCGAAGCCTCCTGCAGAGCCGACCGCCTAAGTGGATCCTCTTCAGTCCGCCCTCATCCTGATCGCCGGGGTGGGGGCGGGCACCATCAATGCCGCCGTCGGTTCCGGGACTCTGATCACGTTCCCGACGCTGCTGGCCTTCGGCGTACCTCCGGTCGTCGCCAACGTGTCCAACACGATCGGCCTGGTGCCGGGCTCGCTGGCCGGCGCCTGGGGCTACCGTCGCGAGCTCGCCGGTCAGCGCGGGCGGATCCTGCGGCTCGGGGTGGCCGCGCTCATCGGTGGCGCGGTCGGCGGGATCCTGCTGCTGGTGCTGCCGCCGGGTGCCTTCGAGGCGATCGTCCCGGTGCTGATCGGGCTCGGCGTGGTCCTGGTGATCACCGGTCCGCGCATCTCCCGGTGGGTGGCCAAGCGCCACGGCGACGCACCCGCCGATGGCAGCGAGCGCTGGTGGGTCTGGCCCGCGATCGCGATGCTCGGCGTCTACGGCGGCTACTTCGGTGCCGCTCAGGGCGTGCTGATGATCGCGATCATCGGCATCGGGGTCGCCGAGTCGCTGCAGCGCCTCAACGCGCTCAAGAACATCCTCGTCGCCATCACCAACGGCATCTCCGGGCTCATCTTCGCCCTCGTGGCCGACGTCGACTGGCAGATCGCCGCCCTGATCGCCGTCGGCGCCACGATCGGTGGTCTGCTGGGTGCCAGGATCGGCCGCCGGCTGCCGCCCAACGTGCTCCGCGGTGTGATCGTCGTGGTCGGCATCACCGCGCTGGTGGCTTTCCTGGTGGGCTGAGTCCGGCCGGAGTCTGATGGGATGGGTCCCATGGAGCTCTACGACGCGATGCGGACCACCCATGCCGTACGCGAATTCACCGACGACCCGCTGCCCGACGAGATCCTCGCCAGGATCCTCGACAACGCCCGGTTCGCGCCCTCGGGCGGCAACCGGCAGGGCGCCCACGTCGTGGTCGTACGCAGCCAGGAGACCCGCGAGCGTCTGGTCGAGCTGACGGGGACGGGTGCCCGCAGGTACCTCGCGCAGCAGCGGTCGGGGGAGATGCCGTGGAACACGGTGCACCCGACGGCGGTGACCGACGAGCAGATCGCCGCGACCCGGGTCCCGCGCGGGATGACCGAGCCGCTGCGTACGGCTGCGGTGGTGCTCGTCTTCCTCGTCGACCTGGCAGTGGTCGCCTCGATCGACTCGGAGCTGGACCGGGTGGGCGTCGTCTCCGGCGCCTCGGTCTACCCGCTGGTGTGGAACACGCTCCTGGCCGCCCGCAACGAGGGGTTCGGTGGGGTGATCACCACGATGGCGGTCGCCGAGGAGCCGGCGCTCCTCGAGCTGCTCGGCGCCCCCGAGGGACATGCCGTCGCCGCGGTGGTCCCGATGGGCAGGCCGGTCAAGCAGCTCACCAGGCTGCGCAGGCAGCCGGTCGAGGAGTTCGTCACCCTGGAGACGTACGCAGGGACACCGCTGAGAGACGACTGATGGCGGGTCCCGGAGGACCCGCCATCAGACTCAGACCTCGAGGATCAGGCCTTGTCGGCCGGGACCGCTTCGGCAGCCGGGTCGGCGCCGTTGCTGCTGTGGTCGTCCTCAACGACCGCGAGCGCGAAGTCGTCGCCGTGCTCGGTGACGCCGGTGATGACGGCCTGCTCGACCGCCTCCGCGGCGTACTGACCACGCACGATCAGCGGATCATGGGCCAGGTCGCGCTGCAGCGAGACCGCCAGCCCGACCATGATCACCGCGAACGGCAGTGCGGCCACGATCGTGATCGTCTGCAGACCCGACAACGCATCCGCACCGCCGGCGATCAGGCCCAGGATGGCCACGACACCGGTCGCGACACCCCAGAAGACCACCGTCGGCCGGCTCGGCTCCTCGGAGCCGCGCTCGGAGAGGGTGCCCATCACGATCGAGGCCGCGTCGGCGCCGGAGACGAAGAAGATCGCCACCAGGACCATGACCAGGATGCTCATCACGGTGGCCAGCGGGAACTGGTCGAGCGTGGTGAACAGCTGCGACTCGACCCCGCCGAGACCGGCGATGTCGACGGTGCCGTCACGCTGCAGGTCGATGGCGGTGCCGCCCATGATGCAGAACCAGATCACGCTGACGGCGCTCGGGACCAGGAGCACGCCGGCGACGAACTGCCGGATGGTGCGCCCACGCGAGATCCGCGCGATGAACATGCCGACGAACGGCGTCCAAGAGATCCACCAGGCCCAGTAGAAGACGGTCCAGGAGCCGAGCCAGGCGGAGGTCTCCTCGCCGCCGACACCGGTGCGGGCCGACATCTGAGCGAGGTCGCCGATGTAGGTGCCGAGCGAGGTCGGGATCAGGTCGAGGATGAAGACCGTCGGGCCGACCACGAACAGGAACAGCGCCAGGAGCAGGGCCAGCACCATGTTGATGTTGGAGAGCCACTGGATGCCCTTGGCCACACCCGAGACCGCCGAGATCACGAAGCAGACCGTCAGGACCGCGATGATCCCGATGAGGACGTTGTTTCCGACCTCGCCGAGCCCGGCCACGATCTGCAGGCCGCTCTCGATCTGGATCGCGCCCGTGCCGAGCGAGGTGGCGGAGCCGAACAGGGTCGCGAAGATCGCGAAGATGTCGATCGCCTTGCCGGCCGGACCCTCGACGGTCTTCTTGCCGAGCAGCGGCGTGAAGGCCGAGGAGATCAGGCTGACGCGACCCTTGCGGTAGGCGCCGTAGCCGATCGCCAGACCCACGACCGCGTAGATCGCCCACGGGTGCAGCGTCCAGTGGAACATCGTGGTCGCCATCGCGTGCTGGATGGCTTCGGGGTTGCCTGCCTCGCCGGTGCCCGGCGGCGGGGTGACGTAGTGCGAGATGGGCTCGCTGACGCCGTAGAACATCAGACCGATGCCCATTCCGGCGCTGAACATCATCGCGATCCAGGAGGCCGTGTTGAACTCCGGTTTCTCGTCGTCACGGCCCAAGGGGATGTTGCCGTACTTGCTGACGGCGAGCCAGACGATATAGATGACGAAGCCGCTGGCGGTCAGGACGAAGACCCAGCCGGCCTTGTCCAGCACCCAGGTGAGGGCGTCGCCGGCGACCTTGCCCATGCCGTCGGTGTTGATGAAGCCCCAGGCCATGAACGCGATGGCGATGGCCGCCGCGACGCCGAAGACTACCCAGTCGATTCCCTTGCGTTGGTCCTGTTCGCTCGAGATCGGCAGGTCCAGCGCGGGGTGGGGGACGACTTCACCGGTAGGGGACTTGATGAGGCCAGAGGGGATGTGATTTTCGGAATGTTTCGGACTGTCTGTCTTCTTCTCAGAAGTCACACTGTTGTCCTTCCGGTTGGGTTCGGGACCACAGCACCCTAACGCGCACCGTCTTTGCTTTACGTTCACCGGGGGACCTCGGCCGACCTGCCGAGGGTGACTTCTGGCCGGACCGTGTCCGGTCGGTGCGCGTGTTGTTCCGCCTTCGTGGCCGTGCTACGCCGCCCCTCCGACCCTAAGTTCGGCGGACATATTGTGGCTCGACCGTGACCATTGCGGTGCCGGGAGAACCACCCGCGAGCTATTGCTGGGGTTGGCCGAGGTGTGACTCGGGCCTGAGGTCGGCGGCGAGACCGTCGCCGGTAGTGGCCCGGGCTAGGGCGCGACCCAGCGCCGGTGCCTGCTTGAAGAGGTTGTGACCGGCGACGAAGAGGACCTGATCTGCCTCCCAGGCGGCCACGCCGTCCTCGCTCCACGGGAGGTCGGTCACCCAGCAGTGGACGAACTCTCGCGGCTCGGGGTCGAGGCCGGGCAGCGCTCGTGCCACGTACTCACGCGCGCGTTCGTCCAGGGATCGAACCGCCGCCGGGTCGAGGAACGTCCCGTCGTCGCGGACGCCGACACTCTCACTGAGCCCCAGCGCATAGCGGCCGTTGCCCGGCAGCGGCGTCGCGTAGACGCCGACCTCGCCGAAGTCGCCGCTGCCGTCCTGCAGGCAGGCCACCCGTTCCGGGGCGGCGCCCTTCACGGCGAAAGTCAGCCGTACGTGGGCGGCGAGGCGGACAGGGAGGGAGAGGCCGACGCTCCGCGCCAGGCGGGCGGTCTCGCGCCCGGCGCACACGACCACCTTCGAGTAGACGGCACGCTCGGTGACACTGCGCACCTCGACCGTTCCGTTGTCGCGGGGCTCGATCGCGATGACCTCGCCGGTCACCACGGCGTCCCCGAGCTGATCCGTGAGCGCCTTGATGGCAGCGCGCGTACGGATCGCGCCACCCGCCTCGTCGAGCACCGCCGGGCCGGAGTACCCGGCGAGCAGCGGCATCCGCTCGGAGAGCTCGTCGGAGTCGATCGCACGCGCGGCCACGCCACCGACACGGTCGAGCACACGAAGCCGCGCGAGCGCGTTCTCACCGATCGCCACCACCCCGTCTGAGGAGACCAGCTCGACGTCGAACCGTTCGGCCCACTCGGCCCACACGCCACGGCTCTCGCGCGCGAACGCGACGAGCCGCGGGTCGTCGTGCGCATGCCGGAAGATCCGCGACTCGCCCGCGGACTGGCCGTGACCGGGCAGACCGGTCTCGTACAGCCGCACTCCGACGCCCTGCTCACCTAACGCGTAGGCAGTCGAGAGGCCGACGATGCCGCCGCCGATCACGGCAACTTCAGGCGAACCCGTCATCGGGCCGCGCGTGCTGCGCCGAGCTCGGCCACGAGCGCGTCACAGAACGCGGGCAGGTCATCGGGTGAACGGCTGGTGATCACGTTGCCGTCGACCACCACTTCCCGATCGACGACTTCCGCGCCGGCATTGCGCAGGTCGGTACGGATGCTCGGGTAGGACGTCAGGGTCCGACCCTTGACCACGCTGGCCTCGATCAACGTCCAGGGCCCGTGACAGATGGCAGCGACCGGCTTTCCGCTGTCCACGAAGTCACGTACGAAGGCGACGGCGTCGGCGTCCACCCGCAGCTGGTCAGGGTTCACCGTGCCGCCGGGGAGCAGCAACGCGTCGTAGGCGGCCACGGTGGCGTCCGCCACCAGACCGTCGACGGGGAAGGTCCCCGCCGGGTTCAGATCGTTCTCACGCGCCCGGATCTCCTCATCGTGGACCGACAGCAGCGTGGTCTGGGCGCCGGCAGCGTTCAGGGCCTCGCGGGGTTGCTCGAGCTCGACGCGTTCCACGCCGTCCGCGGCGAGGATGGCGACCTTCTTGCCGTGCAGTGCCTGGGTCATGAGAACCTCCAGATCGATACGGTCTGATCTCCTCCGCCGACCCTGGTACCCGGGCCCACCGTGTTCATGCTCCACGGCCACATCGCGGAAATATTGCGGCTCTACCGTTGATCTCATGCGCTACCGGCAGAGTCTCCACGGGCACGGCTTCGAGTTCGACGGCCTGGTCGAAGTGATGGCGCGGGCGACGCCCCTGCGCTCCGGCGACGTCCTGGCCGGCTGCGCCGCGCGGTCCGACACCGAGCGGGTCGCGGCGCGGATGGTGCTGGCCGATCTCCCGCTCAGCATCTTCCTCGAGGAGCAGGTGGTCCCGGCCGAGTCCGACGACGTCACCCGGCTGATCCTGGAGACGCACGACATGGACGCGTTCGCCCAGGTCAGCGACCTCACCGTGGGTGCCTTCCGGGAGTGGCTGCTCGACGCCGCCGCCCGTCGCGACACCGCGGCCCTGACCGCCCTCGCGCCCGGGCTGACCCCGGAGATGGTGGCGGCGGTGTCCAAGATCATGCGCAACCAGGACCTGATCACGGTGGCCGCGGCCACCGAGGTGGTGACCCGGTTCCGCACCACGATGGGCCTGCGGGGGAGGTTGTCGACCCGGCTGCAGCCCAACCACCCCACCGACGATCCGGGAGCGATCGCGGCCTCGATCCTGGACGGGCTGCTCCTCGGCTCCGGGGACGCGCTGATCGGCATCAACCCCGCCTCGGACAACCCGCGTACGGTCGCCGACCTGCTCCGGCTCGTCGACGACGTGCGTCTGCGCTACGAGATCCCCACGCAGAGCTGCGTCCTGACGCACGTCACCACGACGATCGACCTGATCGAGGCGGGGCTGCCGGTCGACCTGCCGTTCCAGTCGATCGGCGGCACCCGAGGCGCCAACGAGGGCTTCGGGGTGACCTTGGCGATGCTGGCGGAGGCCGACGAGGCCGCCCGGTCGCTGGATCGGGGGACCGTCGGGAACGATGTGATGTACTTCGAGACCGGTCAGGGCTCGGCGCTCTCCACCGGCGCCCACCTCGGCCGCGGCGGCAGACCGGTCGACCAGCAGACCCTGGAGGCCAGGGCATACGGGGTGGCGCGGGCGTTCAAGCCGTTCCTGGTCAACACGGTGGTCGGCTTCATCGGTCCCGAGTACCTCTACGACGGCAAGCAGATCATCCGGGCGGGGCTGGAGGACCACTTCTGCGGCAAGCTGCTGGGCGTCCCGATGGGCGTCGACGTCTGCTACACCAACCACGCCGAGGCCGACTCCGACGACATGGACAACCTGCTCACCCTGCTCGGCGTCGCCGGCTGCACCTACGTGATGGCCGTCCCGGGCGCCGACGACGTCATGCTCGGCTACCAGTCGACCTCCTTCCACGACGCCCTCTACGCCCGCCAGGTCCTCGGCAAGCGCCCCGCGCCGGAGCTCGAGGAATGGCTGGCCGCGGCCGGCCTGCTCGACCCCGACGGCTCCGTACGTCACGTCGACCCGGCCACCACATTGCTGAAGGAGCTGGCCCGGTGAGTGACTTCTGGGAGCCGTTGCGCCGGGCCACGCCGGTGCGGATCGGCCTCGGCCGGGCCGGCAACGCCGTCCCGACCGCCGAGGTCCTGGCCTTCGGTGCCGCGCACGCGGCTGCACGCGACGCGGTCCATCTCCCGCTCGACGTCGACGCCCTCGTCGAGCGCCTGACCGACCTCGACCTCGGTACGCCACGCGTGGTCGCCTCCGCGGCACCTGACCGCGCCACGTACCTCACGAGGCCCGACCTCGGCCGGATCCCGGAAGCGGGAGGGCTGGACCTCCCGGAGGAGACTCCCGACCTCGCGATCGTGATCGCCGACGGACTCTCCGCCGAGGCGGTCGCGAAGCACGCGGTGCCGCTCCTGGAGCACCTGCTCCCGCTGCTCGACAGCGCCACGACCGTCGCCGCGCCGGTGGTCGCCACCCAGGCCCGGGTGGCCCTGGGCGACCACATCGGGAAGGCGCTCGGCGCACCCCTGGTCCTGGTGCTGATCGGCGAGCGGCCAGGGCTCTCCTCCAGCGACTCGCTGGGGGCCTACCTCACCTGGGACCCGCGGCCGGGCGTGCTCGACTCGGCCCGCAACTGCATCTCCAACATCCGGCCGCCCCACGGCCTGGACCACGCGAGTGCCGCGCGCACCATCGTGAGCCTGATCGCCGGGGCCCGCGAGCTCGGCGCGACCGGCGTGGCGCTCAAGGACGGATCTTTCACAGGGCCGTTACCTGGCGCGACCGCAGCCGCCACGGACGATTCCTAGCCTCACGATCTCCACCCCCACGAGATCCGGAGGCGTGCCATGCCCGAGGCACACGAAACCGTCGAGCCGGTCCAGCTCGACGACGAAGCACATCTGGCCAGGCTCGGCTACAAGCAGGAGCTGGCCCGCACCTGGTCGGGGTTCTCGAACTTCGCCATCTCGTTCTCGATCATCTCGATCCTCGCCGGCTGCTTCACCACGTTCGGACAGGCCTGGAACAACGGCGGTCCGGTGGCCATCTCGTGGGGCTGGCCGATCATCGCGGGCCTCATCCTGATCATCGGCTTCACGATGTCCGAGCTGGTCTCGGCGTACCCGACCTCGGGCGGCATCTACTGGTGGGCGGCCAAGCTCGGCGGACCCGCCGCGGGCTTCTTCACCGGGTGGCTCAACCTGATCGGGCTGCTCGCGGTGACCGCGAGCGTGGCGTACGGTGCCGCCACCTTCCTCGACCTGACCCTCTCGACCCTGAGCCAGGGCTGGGCGGAGGGCTACTCCCTGGGCCGTGTCTACCTGATCTTCCTGGCCATCCTGGTGCTGGCCGCGCTCGCCAACATCTTCTCCAGCCACCTGCTGGCCGTCATCAACAACATCTCGGTGTGGTGGCACGTCGCCGGTGCAGCGGTCGTGGTCCTGGTGCTGGTCATCGTCCCCGACCACCACCAGAGCATCGCCTATGTCTTCACCGAGCGGATCAACAACTCCGGCTACGCCGACGCGAAATACTGGTTCCTGGTGCTCCCGCTCGGGTTCCTGCTGACGCAGTACACGATCACCGGCTTCGACGCCTCCGCACACCTCTCCGAGGAGACCCAGGGTGCCGCCGACGGCGCCGCCAAGGGGATCTGGCGCTCGATCTTCTACTCCGCGGTCGGCGGGTACGTCCTGCTGCTCGCGTTCGTCTTCGCCGTGCAGGACCCCGAGGGCGTGAGCGCGGGCGGCGGCGCGGTCGACGTGATCTTCGGCCAGGCGCTGCCCACCTCCTGGCACTTCGTGGTGCTGCTGATTTCCACCGCCGGGCAGCTCTTCTGCACCACCGCCTGCCTGACCAGCGCCTCCCGGATGACGTACGCCTTCGCTCGCGACGGCGCGGTCCCGGGCTCGTCGCTGTGGGCGAAGGTCAACGAGACCAGGAAGGTCCCGGTCAACGCGGTGCTCCTGGTCGCGGTCGTCGGAGCGGTCATCACCCTCCCCGCGCTGTGGGGCGTCGGGGGCATCCCGCTGGCCTTCTACGCGATCACCTCGGTCGCGGTGATCGGCCTCTACCTCGCCTTCGCGATCCCGATCTTCCTGCGCTGGAAGGCCGGGGACTCCTTCGAGACCGGGCAGTGGACCCTGGGCCGGCACTACAAGTGGCTCAACCTGGTCGCCGTCGCCGAGATCGCGGTCATCTCGGTCTACTTCATCCTGCCGTTCGTGCCGTCCGGTTGGATCACCAGCGACGACTTCTCCTGGAAGTCGGTCAACTACGCGCCGGTCCTCACCATCGGCTCGCTGATCGTGCTCGCCCTGTGGTGGAGGCTCTCGGCGCGGACGTGGTTCAAGGGTCCGAAGACAACCCTCGACTGAGCCGGGCTCAGACGCCGTACGCAGCCAGCCAGCGCTCGATCTCGGCGTAGGCCTGCTTGCGGACCTCGGGGCGGGACAGGATGACGTCGTGCTTCGCCCCGGGGACCGCGATGTAGGTGACGTGGCTGCCGATCGCGGTCGACCAGCGGCGGATCTGGCGCACGTCGAGGACGATGTCGGTCGAGTGGACGAGCTCGCCCATCGCCTTCGGCTTGCTGGAGCGGTCCGAGGAGAGGACCAGCACGGGGGCCTTTACGTTCAGGCCCCGATGGAGCCGGGAGTGGCCGTCGCGGATCGCCTTGAGCCAGCCGAGCCGGATCGGGTAGGAGCCGACCGGCTTGAGGCCGAGGTCGAACTCCCACTCGCCGTCGTGCTCGACGTGGAGCGACATGGTGTAGAAGCCGCTGACGTCGCGGCCGAGCTCGCGCATCGGGGCCCGGTGGCCGACCCGGCGCACGACCGGGGTGGCGACCTCGCGCAGCAGGAACGAGCCCTGCAGGTCGAGCCACGGCGAGTTGAGCACCATCCCGGCCAGGGCGTCGGGCTGCCGATCGTCGGCCCACAGCGAGACCGTCAGTCCGCCGGTGGAGTGGGCGCTGAGCATGACCTTGGAGTGGCCGTCGCGCTCGGTGATCCGCTCCCAGGCCGCGTCGATCTCGTCGAAGTACTCAGCCAGATCACCGACGTACGTCCCCGACTGGTGCTCACGCAGCGAGCGACCGTACTTGCGCAGGTCGAGACCGTAGAAGTCGTAGCCGCGGGCGGTCCACCACTCGGCGTACTCCTTCTGGAAGAAGTAGTCGGAGAACCCGTGGACGTAGAGGACGGCACCCTTGGCGTCGCCGTCGGCCGGCCGCTTGACGAGCGTGGCCACGACGGTGCCCTCGAAGTCGTCCGCGAGCTCGATGGTCTCCACGGTGTAGGGGTCACCGAGTACGTCGATCGTCATGAACGCATCCTCTCACCAGGCTGTGCGTTACCAGAAGGCAGGAACCAGGCCCCAACGTCCGTAGACGGTGGTCACGATCTCCTTCAGGCGCTCGGAGTCGGGGATCGCGTCGGGGTCGAGCGCCCGGATGCCGAAGGTGCAGGTCGCTCCGACCTCGCTCCACCACGACGTGACGCCCCCACGCATCCGGCGCAGCTCGCCCCGGGTCGCGCCGAGCGCCAGCGCGCGGAAGAGGATCGAGTCGGCGGCCACGCCGAACGGCGCCACGAAGTCGGGGTCGGGCCGGCCCAGGTTGGAGGCGAGACCGAGCGGCGTGACGACCCCCTTGAGCAGCGGCTTGGCGAGCCTGTCCGGGATCATCTGCGCCAGCGGTGCGATGTGCGCGATCGGGTCGGGGCGGGTGCCCTTGAAGAGAGCGGAGAACTCCTTCTTCGAGCGCTCCCGGATGTGGGCGAGATCGGTGACCCGGCCGACGCCGTCGCGCAGCTCGGTCTCGACCGCGATCGAGACGCCCGAGGTGGCGTTGGAGCGCAGGTCGCCCTCGCCGCGCATCGAGACGGGCAGCGACATCTTGACCGGCTCGCCGGGGCGTACGATCCCGGCCTCGAGGAGCACCTCGACCGAGATCGCGACCTGCAGCGCGTTGGAGGTGCCACCGGCCCGCTCCACGGCCGCGTTCCACTCCTCGGCGGGGCAGTCGGCGCCGGCGAAGGCGACCTCCTGGACGACGTCGTCGTCGGGCTGCGGGGCGGGCAGCGGCCGCTTCTCGGAGGACTGGGCCTCCAGCACCGGGGGCTTCCCGGCCTTCCGGGCCGCCCGCAGGCCGCGAGCGGCGGCGCGGGCCATCGTGCGCGCGTCGCGCCGATCGTCCTTCCGGGTGCCCTCGGCCTCCGCTTCAGTCATGGGGAGGCGGGGCAGGGGCTGGCGGCGTACGGCCGCGACCAGCGCACCGAGCTTCATCCCGCCGTCGCAGACGATGTGGGAGGCGTTGTAGGTCACGACCGTGCCGCCGTCGGTGGTGTGCGCCATGAAGAACGCCCACAGCGGTCCCGCGACCGGGTCGAACGGCACCTCGTCGGCGGTGGTGTCGAGCCAGGCCATGACCTGGTCGGGCTTGATCCGGTCGGGGTGCAGACGGACCGGTTCGGCCGTCGTCGCCGGCACCCAGCGCGAGCGCGCGCCGATGGCGCGGGGGCGCACCACCAGCCGGTTGAGCGGACCCCTGGCCAGCTCCTCGACGACCTCCTGGACGGCCTCCACCGGGATCTCCGCCGGGAACCTCCAGGCACTCTGGGCGACCACCGGGACCCCGATCACGGTCGCAGTCCGGAGGAAGACCTCGTCGTCGTAGGTCAGCCGGTTGGTCGGCTGGGGAGTGAACGGCGCCGGGCGGGCACCGAGGCTCGCGGGCGGCAGCATCACCACACCTCGACGCTCAGACCCCATGAGCCGAGCTCCTCGACCACCAGGTTCTCGAGGAAGCCCAGGTCGGGCACGCGGTCCGGCTCGGCGGCGACCAGGTTGAGCGTCGTACGCGGTCCCGACTGGATCAGCCAAGAGATGATCCCGCCACCGACGTCGTAGGCATCCTGGGCCGTGGCGTTCTGGTAGCCGGCGAGCCCGGCCACGAGGCGTACGTCCTGGCCCATCGCGTAGCGGTAGTCGTCGGGGAGCTGCGGCAGGTTGGAGGCCATGCACGCGGCCGCCGGCGGCTGCGGAAGCTTGTCGAGCACCGCGTCGGGGAGCATCTGCATCATCGCCAGCGGCACCGGGACCAGCCCCGGACCGGCCTGGCCGAGGCGGATGTAGGCGGCCTTGGAGAGCTTCTTGATCGCAGCGAGATCGCGCGCGTCCAGCACGTCGCGGGGCACCTCGACCATGGCCACGCGCGTCGAGTTGGAGCGTACGTCCCCGGGCTGGAAGTCGCTCATCGGCAGCGAGACCGGGACGTCGCCCCGGTCGACCGGCACGTGGTCGATGCGGACGAGCAGGTCGGCGACCACGTTGATGAACCAGGCGTTGGTCGAGCCGCCGTGCTCGGCGGCGATCTTCGTCATCGCCTCGGTGTCGAACTCGGCGATCATCCGCGGCATCCGCCAGGTCTCGGGCGCCGGGTTCGGGGTGGCCTCCGGGTAGACCCGCGGTGCCTTGGTGGCCAGGGCCGCGGTGCCGTCCTTCTTCGCCTGACGACGGGCCTTGGTCCAGTCGCGGACGGCGCGCCATTGCGCTCGACTGTCGGCGGCCTCGGCACGGACGCGGTCCCAGCCCGTGGCGGGCGCGGGCGGGAGCCGCAGCGGCTCGCCGCGAGCGGCCCTGGACACGGCGTCGAGGACGGAGCCACCGTCGCCGACGGCGTGGGCGAGCAGCATCGAGACGACCGAGGTGCCGTCGTCGAGGTTGATCGCGGTCAGCCGGTAGGTCAGGCCCTCGTGCGGGTCGAGGTGGTCGCTGTGACGCTCCTGGAGCCAGCCGGTGATCTCGGCGACGGGGAGGACCTCGTCGTAGAGCTCGATCGACGGGTCGCGGTCGGAGTTGGTCCACAGGTCGCGAGCGCCCGGGAACTTCGCCCGGTGCAGCAGTCGCGACAGCCCGCCCTCGGCCAGGCCGGCAGCGATGTAGCGCAGCCGCTCGGCGTCGTAGGGACTGTTCATCCGCCAGATCCACTGGTTGGCGATCGGACTTCCGAGACCGCGATGACGGCGGGCGAAGAGATCGTCGGCGAACTGCAGGCGACCGGAGTTGTCGATCGGCGCACGGGTGGCAGCGGGCATGGGGGAGTCCTCGAGATAGGGCGGGCGGCCAAGAGGGAGGAGTCAAGCGGAGTCGATACCGCATGTAAACCCCCAGGGGCAATTTGGTTGGTGTGGGAATTACCACGTCCAGGGGTGCTCGAAACCGAGGGCGGACCTGTGTGCACAATAGGCCGCGACGTGGGACGACATCGCTGTCGTCCCAGGCAGTACGCCTTCTCGGGCTACGGCGTTCTTGAGGTTCGTTCGGGTCCCTGAGATGGCGTTGTGCTGCACATGAGCCCCCACCTCAGAGAGGAACTCCACCTCCGATGGAGTACACCGAGCTGTCCGCGTACGACGTACCCCCGGGCGAGGTGACCGCGTGGATTCCGACCGCGGAGCCGAGTGCTTGGGTCGACGACGACCGCCGACTGTCCCACAATCACGAGCTGCACCTCGACACCGCCGAGGCGGGCTCCTGGATCGGCTCGATCATGCGGGTCCACGGGCGGCTCGACGAGACGGCGCTCGGCCTCGCCCTCCGGGCCTGGATCGGTCGCCACGAGGCGTTGCGCGGGACCGTCGAGGAGACGCCGACCGGCCGGCAGCGTCGTGCGGTCGCCCCCGCGGACGTGTCGGTGACCACGACCGTTCTCGGCCGGTTCGACGGCGAGGACGCCCGGGGCTGGGTCTCGGACTTCCTCGCCGACCACATCGACCCCTCGGCCTGGCCCTACGTCGTCTTCGCGACGGTGGCCGACGCCGACGGCTTCACCTTGGTCTTCGGCGCCGACCACGGCGTCATGGACGCCTACTCCCAGCTGCTCTGGTTCGAGGAGGTCGCCTCGCTCTACGAGCGGGCGCTGGCCGGCGAGCCGTTCGCGGAGCTGGCCGCTGCCACCACCGGCAGCCACATCGACCACGCCGCCGCGGAGCGGATCACCGGCGACGCGATGTCGCTGGAGAGCGAGTCCGTGCAGGTCTGGCGCGACTGGCTGACTCGTCCTGACGGTCGGCTGCGGTTCGCCGACTTCCCGGTCACGGGCATCACCGACGTACCGGCCTCGGCGGAGCCCCTGCCGCAGGCCAGCCTGTCGCAGTGGCTCGGCGACCCCCGCCAGGCCCGGGTCCTGGGCGAGCTGTGCAAGAGCGCCGGCGTCTCCTTCCAGGCCGGGATGATGGGCGCGATGGCGTACGTCCTGCGGGCCCGGTACGGCGTGGAGCGGATGCGTTTCGTGGCGCCCATGCACACCCGCTACACCGCCGAGCACGCCGCGGCTGTCGGTTGGTACGTCGGCCTCGTCCCGGTCACCCTCGACATCTCCGGGGCGTCGACGCTGCCCGAGGTCGCCGCCCGCGTCCAGGCCGCGCTCGCCGAGACGAAGCCGCTGGTCCCGCAGCCTTTCGCGCGGGTCGCGGACCTCCTCGGCGTCGACGATGCACCCCATTTCGTGGTCACCTTCGTCGACACCCGCTTCATCCCCGGCGCCGAGCGCTGGAGCTCCTGGGACGCCCGTACGCTGCGTGCACCCGTCCGCGCCGACGACGAGGTCTATCTCTGGCTCGTGCGTGACCGGGACGGTCTCAACGTCTCGACGCGCTACCCGGAGACCGTCGCCGCCGAGCGGGTCGTGCGCGACCTGATCGGCGGGATGAGCTCGCTCTTCGAGGAGATCGCGCGGCCCGAGACCGCCGAGCTGGAGGGCACCGCATGAGGATCGGGGCGCTCGCGGAGCTTTCTCCGGTGGAGGGTCGCGTGGTGGTGCTGCGACCGACGGCGCAGTGTCAAGCGGCGGCTGATGCCGCGCCTGTCTCTCCCGGGGCGCCCTCGTTCCTGCAGGCCGACCACCTCAACGCCTACCGTGCCAAGGTCGCCTCCGGTGGCGTTCACCGGGCCTGGACCGGCACCGCGGGCGAGTTCGCCGTCGCCTTCTCGGCCCCGGCCTACGTCGAGGCGCTGACCTCGTTCGTGAGGCGCCACGAGGGGCTGCGGACCTGGTTCGACCTCACCGGCGATGCGCCGGTCCGGCACCTCGTACCGGCCGAGGCGGTCGCCTTCGAGGCCGTCGAGGTCGAGGCGCCGGCCGACTGGTCCGGCGGCTGGCAGGACCTCCTGGTCAGCCTGTGGGACGAGCGGTGCCGTCCCGACTCCTGGACCCCGTTCCTGCTCGGCGCGATCGTGCGCGAGGACGGCTTCAGCTACTTCTGGGGTTGCGACCACGCCTTCACCGACGGCGCCTCGCAGCTGATGGTCCCGGCCGAGCTCGGCGCCGCCTATGCCGCCGCCCTGGGAGCCCCGTCGCCGGACTTGCCGGAGGCCGAGAGCTTCGTGACGTACGCGGCCGCCGAGCAGCAGCTGGCCGCCGAGTGCGACGCGGAGACACCGGCAGTCCGCGAGTGGGCCGACATCGTCTCCCGCCACGACGGGCGGCTGCCGCGGTTCCCGGTCGACCTCGGGCTGGCCGCGGGCGAGACCGCGCCGGTCCGGATCCGGCGCTGGACCGCTCTCGAGGGCGAGGCGGTGGAGGCGCTCGAGTCGGTGTGCCGTGCCGCCGGCGGGCGGTTCACCAGCGGCGTCTTCGCGCTGCTGGCCCACGCCGAGCAGCGACTGACCGGCGCCTCCGACTATCTGGGCATCACCGTGCTGGGCACCCGGTCGCCACAGACCGCGATGTCGCACGGCTGGTTCTGCAACTTCGCTCCCGTCTCGATGCCGGTGGGGGAGACCTTCGCCGAGACCGTGCTCGGCGCGGAGAAGGCCTTCGGCGTGGCTCGTGAGCTGGCCAGGACCCCGGTCCACGTGCCGCTCGGCGCGATGGTCGCCGGCGGGGTGCTCGCGCCGACCGAGCTGGCGAGCCCGCAGATGGTCTCCTACCTGGACGTACGCAAGTTCCCCGGCGCCGGGACCACTCCCTTCGACACCGGGCTGCACTTCACCGGCGAGGGCCGCACCGCCAACGCGAGCCTGTGGGTCAACCGCTTCGAGGACCGCTTCGAGCTGGCCACGCAGAGCCCCGACACCGAGCAGGGCGGACGGGCTGTGGCGACCTTCTTCGAGGCCGTCCACGACGTCCTCGCCGGTCTCGGCCTGTCGGTGCGTCCTGTCGATGCCGAAGCGATCATCGGGACCGGACATGCTGGTCACGACCGCTGACCTGTGGGCGCCGCGGCCGGGCACGCTGCTCCGCTGGGACCTCGCCGCGCCTGGTCGTGGTGCGCCCGCTGAGCTCTCGCTCAACCAGCGCAACCACCTCGCGGGCGCGACGGCCGGGGCACCGACCGTCTGGCTGGCGGCCGCCTTCGACGTCGAGGGGCCCATCGAGCCGGTCGCGCTCTCGCGCACCTGGCGCGCCTTCCTCGCCCGCCACGGCAGCCTGCAGCTCGAGGTCGTCGCCGGGTCCGAGGGACCGCGGGCCCTCCGCCACCACCCCGGCACGCTGACCTGGTCGGTCGCCACCGTCGGTCACACCAGCACCGTCGAGGAGACCCGCGCCGCACTGCACGCCGCCCTCGACGAACGGTGCGGCCCCTTCGCCTACCCGGCCTTCCTGCCGGCCGCGATCTCCCGCCCCGACCGATCCACGATCGTCCTCGGCATGGACCACCTGCACTGCGACGCGCACTCGGTCGCCGTCGCGGTCGACGAGCTCGCCCACCTCTACGCCGCCTTCACCGAGAGCGGCGAGGAGCCGTCGCTGCCGCCGGTGACGTCGTTCCTCGACGCCGTCGCCGAGGGAGACGACGGTCCCGCCTGGGTAGCCGCCGACGACCCGCTGCTCCGTGGCTGGAGCGAGTTCCTGAGCGGTCGCGACCACCGGCTGCCGACCTTCCCGCTCCCGCTCGGCCTCGAGCCGGGGGAGCGGGCCACCCAGGCCACGGCCGTCGCTCCGCTGGCCGACGCCGCCCTGATGGAGCGCATCGGCACCCGCGCCCGCAACAGCGGCGCATCGACGTACGCCGCCGTGCTGGCCGCCCTCGCCACCGCGATCTCGGATCTCGGCGGCGGAGACCGGCTGGACACGATGGCGCCGGTCTCCACCCGCTCCGCGGAGGCGCTGACCCGCTCGATCGGCTGGTACACCACCACCGTCCCGCTCACCGTCCCCGCCTCGCTCACCGACCTGGGTCTGGCCGAGGCCGGCGACGCAGTCCGTCAGGGCGTACGTCTCGGGTCGGTGCCGCTCGACCAGGTCCTCGGCTCGCTCACCGAGCCGCTGGTGCAGACCCGCAGCGACGTCTTCGTCGTCTCCTGGGTCGACTACCGCCACGTCCCCGGTGGCTCGGCCCACCTCGACCTCGACGCCCAGCACATCTCGGCCTCCACCCAGGCAGACGACGTCCAGATCTGGTTCGCCCGGACCCATACCGGCCTCGCCGTCCGTGTCCGCTACCCCGACACCGCGGTCGCCGCAGCCTCCGTCGCCGCACTCCTGGACCGCCTGCGCCACACCCTCGAAGACCTCTCCCGCCAGCCCGACGACCTCACCATCCTCCGCGCCGAGCCCTGAATCAGCTAGTGCCGGCGATTGGCGGCAACTATCGTCAGGCAGATGGCCGTCGAACGCGTACACCCCTGATGCCGTCCTACGTCGCCCTCCTGCGAGGCATCAACGTCGGTGGACGGAATCCGGTCGCGATGCAGGCGCTGGCCGCCTGCTTCCTCGACGCCGGCTACGCGAACGTACGCACGCACCTGCAGAGCGGAAACGTCCTGTTCGACGCCGCGCTCTCGGACGGAGCCGCGTTGGAGACCGCGCTCGACGACCTGCTCGCGACCGCGTTCGAGGTGGCGATCCCGACGGTGGTGCGATCCCGGGACGAGCTCGCCGACACCATCGCATCCGCCCCGGCGGACCACGGCTCGCCCGATCTGCGCAGCGACGTGTTCTTCCTGAAGCGGCCGCTGACCGTCGAGGCTGCGATGGGCCAGGTACCCGAGCTGCGGGAGGGCGTCGACTCGATCGCCCCGGGCCCCGGCGCTCTCTACTTCTCCCGCGTCGCGGACCGGGCGACGAAGACCCGGATCACCAAGTTCATGAGCATGCCGGTGTTCCAGCAGATGACCGTGTGGACCTGGCGCACCACCACGCGTCTGCTCCAGATGCTCGACGAGTAGCCGCTCAGCTTCAGCGCGAGTAGAGCTGCCGGATGACGTCCTCGATGTCGGGCTCGTGGATGGAGAGGTCGGCGACGTCGTACGCCGCGGCGACCTGCGAGACCAGAGGAGCGGCGGAGGCGCCGGCGGGGAAGGCGAGCCACTGGCGAGGGCCTTCGACCTTGACGACCGTGGCGCCGTCGATGGCGATCGGGGAGGCCTCGTCGACGAGGTCGACGACGAGGGTGCGAGAGGCGTCGCCGTTGGCTCGCAGGGAGGGCAGCGGGCCGTCGAAGACGGCGGTGCCGTGGTCGATGACGATGACCCGGTCGCAGAGCGCCTCGATGTCCTGCAGGTCGTGCGTGGTGAGCATCAGGGTGGTGCCGCGCTCGCGGTTGAGGGCGCGTAGGAACTCCCGCAGACGTCCCTTGGAGATCACGTCGAGGCCGATCGTGGGCTCATCGAGGTAGAGGATCTCGGGGTCGTGAAGCAGCGCGGCGGCGATGTCGCCCCGCATCCGCTGCCCCAAGGAGAGCTGCCGCACCGGGGTGTCCATCAGGTCACCGAGGTCGAGCAGGGCGACGTGGTCGTCCAGGTTGCGGTGGAAGGTCTGGTCACCGATCCGGTAGATCCGTCGCAGCAGCTCGAAGGAGTCGCGCAGCGGCAGGTCCCACCACAGCGACGTACGCTGCCCGAAGACCACCCCGATCCGCCGGGCGAGCTCCCGGCGCTGGCGGGAGGGCTCCAGCCCGGCCACCCGCGCCGACCCGCCGGAGGGCACCAGGATGCCGGTGAGCATCTTGATGGTCGTCGACTTCCCGGCGCCGTTCGGGCCGATGTAGCCGACCATCTCACCGGCATCGATCTGGAAGGAGAGGTCGTGGACGGCCTGTTTCACCACCGACGTACGTCTCAGACGACCCGCTCTCTTGCGGATCGTGAACTCGCGGGACAGGTCCCGCACCTCGATCAGCGACACATCAGCTCCCTGTCGATCGGTAGCGGCGAAGCCCCTGGCGCCACACCAGCGTGGTCACGCCGACCAGCACGAGCGCGGCCAGGGGAGAGGCGAAGCGGAACCAGTCCGGGGCACCGAACGGGTCGTGGAGGCCGAGCAGGAACAGGCAGGGGTACCAGTTCACGAACGCCAGCGGCAGCAGGTAGGTCAGCGACCGGACGACCTCGCGCGGGAAGATCGTCATCGGGTACTGCATGATCGTGTTCCCGCCGTAGGTGAAGGCGTTGGCGAACTCGGAGGCGTCCAGGGTCCAGAACTGGATCGTCGAGAACGTCACGAACACGCAGAAGTAGATGACCACGCCCGAGACCAGCGCCATCACGAGCACCGCCAGCCGCTGCGGGGTCCACTCGACGATCGGCGCGGCCCACGCGAACACCGCGACGGCCTGGGCGATCTGGCCGAGCCGGCGCAGCTCGAACCGGTCGGCGCACAGCTGCACCAGCACCGGGACCGGCTTGGTCATCATCGCGTCCAGGTCCCCGGTGCGTACCTTCTGACCGATCCTCTCCACGCTCCCGACCAGCATGTCGGCGACGCGGAACGCGATCGAGGTGACCCCGTAGAGCAGCGCGATCTCGCGCAGGGTGAAGCCGCCGTAGGAGTCGATGTGGCTGAACATCAGCCAGATCGCCACGAAGTCGAGGAAGGTGATCAGCACCCCGCCGACGGTCATCGTCCAGAACGAGACCGGATAGGCCATCGACGCCCGGATCCACAGCAGCGCGATCAGCCAGTAGGAGCGCACCGCATGAGCGACCTCAACCACCCTGGACCACCACCTTGCGGGTCGCCGCGCGCAGCACCAGCGCGCACGTCCCCAGCAGGACGACCGCCCACAGAACCTGCAGCCCGATCGCGGCGAGCATGTCGAGCCCGGTGTGGCGGCCCAGCCAGATGTCGGCCGGGGTCTGGATGTAGGAGGCGAACGGCAGCGCCAGTGCGACCTGGCGCAGGCCGTCGGGGAAGAGGTTGAGCGGCAGCGTCAGCCCGCTGAAGAAGGTGGCCAGCACGCTCAGCAGGACCCGTGGGCCGGTCGCGTCCAGGAGCCAGAACGCGCTGGCGGCGAAGAGGAACCGGACGGCGAAGCTGACCACCACCGCGAGCGCCACGCTGACCAGGAAGCCGACCGCACCGGCGGGGGAGGGCATGACCAGCCCGAACAGCAGTGCGCCGATGATCGTCGGGGCCACGCCCCGGGTCGCGAAGTGGTAGAGCGCCCGGCCGAGGTCGGCGGCCAGATACCAGCCGAGCACGCTGACGGGACGGTAGAGGTCGACGGCGATGTCGCCGTTGCGGATCCGCTCGGCCAGGTCGTCGGTCGATCCGCCGTTCCACAGCGCGATGGTCATCAGCAGCGCCTGCCCGATCCAGACGAAGGTCACCGCCTGGTCGGCCTGGTAGCCGCCGGCCGACGGATTCTGCTCCCACAGCGCCAGGTAGGCGAAGCTGAGGATGATGCCGAAGACCGAGTTGGTGAAGATCCCGGCGAGCGTCGCCACGGTGTAGGTCGAGTAGCGGCGGAAGGACCTGGTCGCGATCGCGGCGTACAGACTCATCTGTGCATGCAGCGCCCCGGACACCTGACGTACGTTGGCACAACAGGGCCTGCGAACGCCAAGGGGTTTCCTGGAATAAGGTTGATCCAGCAACTGTTTGCCGAGTAGTTCGGATTTCAACTATCGTGGAAGAGTCCACGAAAGGGGCAGGGAACCATGGGTATGCAGTTCGGCATCTTCACCGTCGGTGACGTCACGATGGACCCGACGACCGGCAGGACCCCGACGGAGCACGAGCGCATCAAGGCGACCGTCGAGATCGCCAAGCACGCCGAGGAGGTGGGCCTGGACGTCTTCGCGACCGGTGAGCACCACAACCCGCCGTTCATCGCCTCCAACCCGACTGCGACGCTGGCCTACATCGGTGCCAAGACCGAGAACATCATCCTGAGCACGGCGACCACGCTGATCACCACCACGGACCCGGTGCTGATCGCGGAGGACTACGCCAAGATCCAGCACCTCACCGACGGTCGCGTCGACCTGATGATGGGCCGCGGCAACACCGGCCCGGTCTACCCCTGGTTCGGCAAGGACATCCGCCAGGGCATCAACCTGGCGGTCGAGAACTACGCCCTGCTGCGCCGGCTGTGGAGCGAGGACGTCGTCGACTGGTCCGGCCGGTTCCGGACCCCGCTGCAGGGCTACACCTCGACGCCGCGGCCGCTGGACGGCGTCGCGCCGTTCGTCTGGCACGGTTCGATCCGCTCGCCCGAGATCGCTGAGCAGGCTGCGTACTACGGCGACGGCTTCTTCCACAACCACATCTTCTGGCCGGCCTCGCACACCAAGCAGATGGTGCAGCTCTACCGGCAGCGCTTCGAGCACTACGGCCACGGCACCGCCGACCAGGCCATCGTCGGGCTGGGCGGGCAGTTCTTCATGCGGCCCAACTCCCAGGACGCGGTCGACGAGTTCCGGCCCTACTTCGACAACGCCCCGGTCTACGGCCACGGCCCCTCGCTGGAGGACTTCACCGAGGCCACCCCCCTGACCGTCGGCTCGCCGCAGCAGGTCATCGAGCGGACGCTCTCGTTCCACGAGTACGTCGGTGACTACCAGCGCCAGCTCTTCCTGCTCGACCACGCCGGGCTGCCGCTGAAGACGGTGCTGGAGCAGCTCGACCTCTACGGCGAGATCCTCCCGACCCTGCGCGCCGAGTTCGACAAGCTGCGCAAGCCCGGTGTCCCCGACGCCCCGACCCACGCCTCCCTGGTGGAGAAGGCCGGCGGCGCGAAGGACTCGACCGTCTACGCCGAGGGCGACTCCGCCACCGGCTCCTCCGACCGCGACCTGACCGACCCCGAGGTCGCCAAGGTGCTCGAGGGGGAGCTGTGACCCGGATCGTCGTGGTCTCCGCGGGGCTCTCGGTCCCGTCCTCGACCAAGCTGCTCGCCGACATGCTCGGCGACGCCACGACCCGGGCCGTGCAGGCCCGGGGCGCGGAGGTCCAGGTCGAGCACATCGAGCTGCGCGGCCTGGCGCACGAGCTGACCGACAACCTGCTCACCGGGTTCGCCAAGCCGGCGCTCCAGACGGCCATCGACCAGGTACGCCGTGCCGACGCCGTCATCGCGGTGACGCCCGTCTTCTCGGCCTCCTACTCGGGCCTGTTCAAGACGTTCTTCGACGTACTCGAGCAGGGCGTCCTCGACGCGAAGCCGGTCCTGATCGCCGCCACCGCCGGCACCGCCCGGCACTCGCTGGTGCTCGAGCACGCGCTGCGGCCGCTCTTCGCCTACCTGCACGCCGTGGTCGTCCCGACCGGGGTCTTCGCCGCCACCGAGGACTTCGCTGGTGGCCCGGAGCTGCCCAAGCGGGTCGACCGTGCCGCCACCGAGCTGGCCGCCCTGCTGGCAGTGGGCGGCGACCTGCCCTCCCCGGCGCCGCACCGGACGCTGGTGGAGGACGAGTTCGCCAACCCGACGTCCTTCGAGACGCTGCTCAAGCGAGCCTCCGAAGGTCCGCCGGAGTACTGACCGCCCGGGGGCTTCGTTCGGCTGCCGATGCGAACACGGAGCCGAGATACCGGGGGTTTGCGAGGAAGTGCGACAGAATGCGTCTCGACCGCTACCCCCAGCACCGAGCGGAGCCGTTGTGCCCAGCTATGAGCCGAGCGTCGTCGTTGCCGACGCGTCGCCTCTCCTTCGTGCTGGACTCACGGCCCTGCTCGCGCGCGGTGGCTACCAGGTGGTCGCCGACGCCGGTGACGGCGAGGCGCTCGTCCAGGCCGCGACCGACACGCTGCCCACGTTGGTGGTCACCGACGCCCGGCTGGGTCCGGCCGACGAGGGGGTCAGAGCCGCGATCCGACTGCACGAGAAGGTGCCGGAGATGGGCATCGTGGTGCTCGCGGACTCGGTCGACACGGCGTACGCCGCTGCGGTCTTCGCCAGCGTCGGCACCGGCGGTCTCGGCTACCTGCGCAAGTCCCGCGTCCGCACCGTCCCGCACTTCCTCGACGTCGTCGGCCGGGTGGCGTCGGGTGAGGTCGTGGTCGACCCCGAGGTCATCTCGCGGATGGTCGAAGCGTCGCCCGATGCCGATCCCGAGGCGATGGCGAGGCTGACGACGAGGCAGAGCGAGGTGCTGGGCATGATCCAGGCCGGGTTCCCCGAGCGCGCGATCATCAGCAGGTTCTTCAGCGGCAGGCGGCAGTTCGAGCGGTGTCTGAGCGAGATGTTCCTCGCCTTCGGCCTGCCCGGCGACGTCGAGCACCGCCGTACGCCGACGCTGCTGACCCACCTCGCGACCGGCTGACGACGGGAGCCCTGGGGCTCCCGCCGTCGTAGCTCAGTGCTGGTAGGTGCCCACCACGACGGCGCGGGCCAGGGCCTTGAAGGCCAGGTTGAAGGAGACCACCGCCGGGGTGACCTCGTCATCGACGCCCAGGGTCTCCTCGCCGACGGCGTGGACGACGAAGTAGTAGCGGTGGACCTGGTCGCCGGCCGGGGGAGCGGCGCCGCCGAACTCCTTGGTGCCGAAGTCGGACGCGACGTGGAACGCCTTGCCCGGGAGCTCGGCGGTGCCGGCCCCGGCGCCGGCCGGCAGCTCGGTCACGTCGGCGGGGACGTCGACCAGTGCCCAGTGCCAGAAGCCGCTGGGGGTGGGTGCGTCGGGGTCGAAGCAGGTGATGACGTACGACTTCGTCCCCGCGGGCGCGCCGCTCCAGCCGAGCTGCGGGGAGGTGTTGCCGCCGTCGTAGACCTGGTCCTGCTTCAGCGGCTGGCCGTCGGTCACGTCCTCGCTGGTCAGTGTGAAGGCGGGTAGGGCGGGCATGAGGGAGTAGGGATCCGGCTTCACCGGACGATCGAGTGCCATGCCCACCAACGTAGCCCACGTGGGTAGTCCGCGAATCGACCCGTTGTCAGGCCGCGGCCCGGTGTTGGGCGAGGATGTACCCATGAGTTCTGAGCATGCCGTTCCCTATCCCGCCGGTCTCATCCTGGAGGGACGCAGGGTGGTCGTCGTGGGTGGTGGCCGGGTGGCGCAACGGCGCGTGCCTGCGCTGATCGCCGCGGGGGCGCGGGTCGAGGTCGTCTCGCCGTCGCTGACCCCCGCCCTGGAGGGGCTGCTCGGCTCGGGCGAGATCACCTGGCACCAGGCCCGCTTCTCGGCCGACGTGCTCGACGGCGCCTGGTACGTCATCGCCGCGACCCAGAACGCCGACGTCAACGAGGAGGTCTCGGCCGCCGCGGAGGAGCGACGGATCTTCTGCGTACGCTCCGACGACGGCACCCAGGCCACCGCCTGGACCCCGGCGACCGGACACGACGGCGACCTGACCGTCGCCGTGCTGGCCAACCGTGACCCGCGGCGCTCCGCGGGCGTGCGCGACCGGATCCTCGACGGACTGCGCTCCGGTGACCTGATCGCTCCGCACGAGCGTCAGCGCGTGCCTGGGGTGACCTTGATCGGTGGCGGGCCGGGTGACCCCGGGCTGATCTCGGTCGCCGGCCGCAAGGCGCTGATGGAGGCCGACATCGTCGTCGCCGACCGGCTGGCGCCACGCGAGCTGCTCTCCGAGCTCCCCGCCGACGTCGAGCTGGTCGACGTCGCCAAGCTTCCCCGCGGCCGCTCGGCCCAGCAGGAGGAGATCAACCGGATCATCGTCGAGGCGGCCCTGGAGGGGAAGGCGGTCGCGCGCTTCAAGGGCGGTGACAACTTCATCTTCGGCCGCGGGTTCGAGGAGGTGCTGGCTTGTCGTGAGGCGGGCGTGCCGGTCCACGTCATCCCCGGTCTGACCTCGCCGGTGACGGTGCCCGGCGTCGCCGGGATCCCGGTGACCCACCGCGGCGTCGCGCACGAGTTCACCGTCATCTCCGGCCACGTCCCGCCGGGGGACCCCACGTCCCTGACCAACTGGTCCGCCGTCGCGGGCCTGGGTGGCACCCTGGTCCTTCTCATGGCCGTCCAGAACGCCCCAGCGATCGCGACGGCTCTTCTCGATGGTGGCCGCGAGCCCGGCACCCCTGTCGCGGTCATCTGCGACGGCACGATGCCCACGGAGCGTACGGTCTTGGCGACCCTCGAGAGCCTCGAGAAGGCCCTGGCCGACGAGAACGTCCAGCCCCCGGCGATCATCGTCGTCGGCGAGGTCGTCCGCGTCGCCCACCCGGACGCGTTCTGAGCGCGTCATGGCCGACCTGATCGAGATATCCGACCCCGCCGATCCACGGCTCGCCGACTACCGCGACCTGCGCGACGTCGAGCTGCGCAAGTCCCTCGAGTCCGCGGAGGGGCTCTTCCTGGCCGAGGGTGAGAAGGTCGTACGCCGCGCCGTGACCGGGGGCTTCGAGGCGCGTTCGTTCCTGATGGCGCCGAAGTGGCTCGACGGGCTCGCCGACGTGCTCGCCACCACTGATGCGCCGTGCTACGTGATGAGCGAGAAGGCTGCCGAGGAGGTGACCGGGTTCCATGTGCATCGTGGTGCGCTGGCTTCCTTGAAGCGGCGACCGCTGCCGTCGGTGGAGTCGGTGCTGGAGGGTGCGCGCTCCGTCCTGGTGCTCGAGGACATCGTCGACCACACCAACGTCGGCGCGATCTTCCGGTCAGGTGCCGCGCTGGGGTTCGACGCCGTCCTGCTCTCGCCGCGCTGCGCCGACCCGCTCTATCGCCGCTCGATCAAGGTCGCGATGGGCGCGGTCTTCGCGCTGCCGTGGACCCGCCTGCCGGACTGGTACGAAGCGCTCCCGTCTCTCTCCGCCGCCGGCTTCACCACCGTCGCCCTGACCCTGGCCGATGACGCCGTCGACATCGAGAAGGCCGTCGAAGGCGTCGACAAGATCGCCCTCGTCCTCGGCTCGGAGGGCCACGGCATCTCCCCTCGCTGGCAGCAGGCCTCCGACCGCCGCGCCATCATCCCGATGTCCGCCGGCATCGACTCCCTCAACGTAGCCGCCGCCACCGCCGTCGCCTGCTACGTCACCGCCCGCCGCTAACCGGCCGAGGCGTCACGTACGTCGGCCGAGCCGTCACGTACGTCGGCCGAGCCAGCACAGCAGTGCCAACTCGGCCGACGGGGGCGACGCCTCGGCGAGGGGTGGTCTCGGCTAGAGCTGCCACCAGACGGTCGTATCGCCGGGGAGGTCGGCGGAGCCGTCGGTCACCGGGATGGGGCCCGCGGAGGAGAGGAGTACGTCGCCGGGGGCGGCGATGCGTACGGGCTCCTTGGTGGTGTTGACCGTGCACGCGAAACCGTCACGCTCGAACCAGAGGACCCCGGCGGGGGCCTCGTCGTGCCAGGTGACGGCGTCGCCGGCGCCGAGGCCGGAGGTCTCGTGGCGGAGGGCGATGGCGGAGCGGTAGAGCTCGAGGGTCGAGCCGTCCACGCCGGTCTGGGCCTCGACGCTCAGCTCGCCCCACTCGGCAGGCTGCGGCAGCCAGGAGCCACCGTCGCCGAAGCCGTAGGACGAGCCGGAACGGGTCCACGGCAGCGGCACCCGACAGCCGTCGCGGAAGCCGTCCTGGCCGTTGGCGCGGTGGAAGGACGGGTCCTGGCGGACCTCGTCGGGGAGGTCGGTGACGTCGGGGAGGCCGAGCTCCTCGCCCTGGTAGACGTACGCCGAACCGGGCAGCGCGAGCATCAGCAGCGTCGCCGCACGAGCCCGTCGAAGGCCGAGCGGACGGTCCCCGGCCGTGCGGATCTGGGTGCCCGACCCCGGCGGGTTGGCGAACCGGGTGGCGTGCCGGGTGACGTCGTGGTTGGACAGCACCCAGGTCGCCGGAGCCCCGACCGGCCGCATCGCGTCCAGGGAGCTGTCGATGACCTTGCGCAGCGCCGCGGCGTCCCAGGCGGTGTCGAGGTACTCGAAGTTGAAGGCCTGGTGCAGCTCGTCAGGGCGTACGTAGTTGGCCGACCGCGCCACGGTCGGGGTCCACGCCTCGGCGACGAAGATCCGGCCCGGGTAGTCCGCCAGCACCTTCCGCCACGACCGGTAGATCTCGTGGACGCCGTCCTGGTCGAAGAAGGGCATCACGTCGTTGCCGAGCAGGTGGAGCTGGTCCGCGTGGCCGATGGAGGGCAGGCCCTCGGCCTTGACCAGGCCGTGGGCGACGTCGATGCGGAAGCCGTCGATGCCGAGGTCGAGCCAGAACCGCAGGATGTCCAGGAACTCCGCGTGCACCTCGGGTGAGTTCCAGTTGAAGTCGGGCTGCTCGGGGGCGAAGAGGTGCAGATACCACTCACCGTCCTCCACCCGGGTCCACGCCGGACCGCCGAAGATCGAGTCCCAGTCGTTCGGCGGCTCCTCGCCGTTCTCGCCGCGCCCGGGCAGGAAGTGGTAGCGCGACCGCATCGGCGATCCGGGACCCTCCGCCAACGCCTGCTGGAACCACACGTGCTCCGAGGAGGAGTGGTTGGGGACGATGTCGGCGATGAGCTTCAGCCCCAGCTCATGGGCAGCAGAGATCAGCGCGCGAGCGTCGTCCAACGTCCCGTAGCGCGGGTCGACCGCACGGTAGTCGGAGACGTCGTAGCCCCCGTCGGCCTGCGGCGAGGCGTAGAACGGGCTCAGCCAGACGGCGTCGACCCCCAGCGAGCGGAGGTAGGGGAGTCGGGACCGAATCCCGGGAAGGTCGCCGGTGCCGTCGCCGTCGCTGTCGGCGAAGCTGCGCGGGTAGACCTGGTAGATGACGGCGTCGCGCCACCATTCGGTGCTCATGAGAGAGAAACCTTTCAGCCCTTGACACCGCCGGCGGTCAGACCGGTGACGACGTGTCGTTGGACGAGATAGAAGAAGATGGTCACGGGGATGGCGATGAGGACAGCGGTGGCGGCCATCAGGTTCCACTGCGCGTCGTGCTCGCTGACGAAGCTCTGCAGCCCGACCGCGAAGGTGTACTTCGAGTCGTCGAGCAGGAACGTCGAAGCGAAGGCGACCTCGGCGAAGGCGGTGATGAAGGCGTAGAACGCGGCCACCGCGAGGCCCGGACGAGCCAGCGGCAGGATCAGCCGCCAGAACGTACCGAACGGGGTGAGCCCGTCGATCATGCCGGCCTCGTCGAGCTCGATCGGAATGGTGTCGAAGTAGCCCTTCAACAGCCAGGAGCAGTAGGGGACGATCGTGGTGCAGTTGACCAGGATCAGGCCCAGGTGCGAGTCGATCAGGCGGAGCTGGGAGAAGATCTCGTACATCGGCACGATCAGCACGGCGATCGGGAACGCCTGGGTCAGCAGCAGCACCCACATCAACGGCCGGTGACCGGGGAACCGCATCCGGGAGACCGCATAGCCGGTCGTCGCGGCCGACATCACGCCGAACAGGGTCGTGCCCCCGGCGACCACCAGGGTCGACCACAGCCAGTTGAAGAAGGCGGTGTTGGTCAGCACGAACGAGTAGTTGTCCAGCGTCGCCTTCGCGAAGATGCCGCCGGGGTGGAGGTAGTCGTCCTTGTCCGGTCCCAGGGACAGGTAGAGGAGCCAGACGATGGGGAACAGCGCGATCAGCGACGCCACCGTGAGCGTCACGTGCGTGCCCACCCGGGCGGCCGGGCTGAGCTCGCCGCGTCGCCTCGGCCGCTTTCCGGGCGTGGTCGTCGTGGGCGCGATGGTGCTAGGCGAGCTGGTCATTGCGTTTCAACCACCGGTAGTAGAAGGACGTGAAGACGATCAGGATCGCGAGCAGGAGGACGCCGTACGCCGCCGACATGGCGAAGTCGCGAGGCTGCTGCCCGAACCCGAGTCGATAGGCCCAGGTGACCAGGATCTGCGCGTCCGGCGCGGTGTTGCCGAAGAGCAGGAAGATGATCGCGAACTGGTTGAAGGTCCAGATCACGCCGAGCAGCACGACGGTCGAGCTCACCGACGACAGCCCCGGCAGGGTGACGTGGCGGAACCGCTGCCAGGCGTTGGCGCCGTCGATCTCGGCCGCCTCGTAGAGGTTCTCGTCGATCGACTGCAGCCCGCCGAGCAGGGAGAGCATCATGAACGGCACGCCGCACCAGGTGTTGACCATGATCGCGGCCGTACGCTGCCAGGTCGGGTCCTCGAGCCAGCTCGGCGAGGCGAGACCGATCGTGTCGAGCATCGAGTTGATCACGCCCGCGTCGGCCAGCATGATCCGCCAGGCGAAGACGGTGACGAACGTCGGCACCGCCCAGGGCAGGATCAGCAGCAGCCGGTACGCCACGCGCCCGCGCAGCCGCTGGTTGAGCAGCATCGCCAGCCCGAGGCCGATCGCGTAGTGCAGGAGGACGCAGGTGACGGTCCAGACGATCGTCCACACGAAGTGGGACCAGAAGCGGTCGTAGGCCGCCGGGCCCCACAGGATCTCGGCGTAGTTGTCCAGACCGATGAACTTGTACGTCGCGTCGATCGTGTTGACACCGATGGTGCGTGCCGAGTTGAGGCTGTTGGCGTCGGTCAGGGTCAGGTAGAAGCCGCGCAGGAGCGGGTAGCCGACCAGCACGCCGAGGACGATCACCACGGGGGCGACCATCGCGTAGGCGTACCAGTAGCGCTGGTAGGAATCTCGCACGCGCTGGAAGGGGCGGGGCGCCCGCCGCCGAGACCGCGGGGTCTCGGCG